>NZ_CBDCCH010000001.1:0-24906 GCF_965214665.1 Neolewinella sp.
AGGTCTAGAATTTTCCTGCGTTCGATGAGTCGGGATACGTCATTCATACTTAAAACTTGGACGGTGGCTTGACCGATTTCGGTCAGGGGCACGGTCTCTACATCTTGCCAGGCGAAGTGATCGATCCAAGTATCTTTTCGTGGATGATAAAGGCGAATGAGCTTGTCACTGCCGGCTAACATAGTTTCTACATTGCTTCCCTTGGCGCGGTTACAGGGCGGGCAACTATAGGCTAGGTTGTTCAGCGTACTTAACCCTCAACCCCCTAAGCGTTCAAGTGCTTCTAGACGGCGGGCCACGCGCATGATGTGCTCTACGACCATGAAATAGTCTAGTTCCCGCTCTTCGTCAGCACTTAGATCGCGTGCGCTCTGGCTGTAAAGCAAATCTGAAAGACGTTCCTCTGTTTCTACGCTAGGTCGATAGGCTAGCACTTCCTCGGGGCTGGGAAAGGAAGTGATGAACCTTATCACTGAGTCTACCGGACGTTCGGCTAACATAGGTTTGTATTTCGGCTACTGATTCAACGTACTTACCCAAGTGGAGGTTAACTTTTGCTTGGCTCACATCACCCGCGTTTCCCCCGGCACCGGCACGGGGTAATACCCACTCTCCAGCGGCAAGATGGGCGGCGGGGCGTCGAAGGCGTAGACAGCTGGTGAGAGATCGAGCTCGGAAGCCAGGGCGGTCTCCCAGTCCACTACCTGCCCGGAGTAGGTGGCCATGCGGCCCATGATGGCGGTCATAGTGGCGTGGGCGGCGTTTTCGGCATCGGCGTACTTATACTCGCCATCGGCTACGGCCCTAAATAGCAAATCGTGCTCCAACTGGTAGGGGTTGGGGTCTTTGCGGTCGTCGCGATCCAGGAGGGCGTAGCCGCCGGGAGTAAGGAGCTTGCCGGGGGCGGGGGCGCTGCCGTTAGTGCCCTGAAACTCCTCCGTAACCTTAGTCGAGCAGCCTTCCCAGTGGCGACACTGACTGATCATCCGGCTGCCGTCGGCGTAGGTGTACTCCACGAAGTGGTGGTCGAAGATCTCTCCGTGCTCCTTACCGGTGCGCATGTGGCGGCCGCCGTAGCCGGAGGCCGTCTGGGGGGTATCCTGCTTGACCCAGTTACCGACGTCCAGATTGTGAATGTGCTGCTCGTTGATGTGGTCGCCGCAGAGCCAGTTGAAGTAGTACCAGTTGCGCATCTGGTACTCCATTTCGGTCTGTTGGGGTTCGCGGGGACGCACCCACACCCCGCCGCTATTCCAGTAGACGTAGCTGGTGGTAATGTCGCCGATAGCGCCGTTCTGAAGCATATCGATCCAGCCGTCGGTGTAGGCCTTCTGATAGTGGCGCTGGAGGCCGACCACTACGTTGAGCTTCTTGGCCTTCGCCTCTTCGGCCGCAGCCAGCACACGACGCACCCCGGGGGCATCTACGGCCACGGGTTTTTCCATAAATATCTGCTTGTCCGCCGCCACGGCCGCCTCGAAGTGGATGGGGCGGAAACCCGGGGGTGTAGCGATCAGGACTACGTCGCAGAGGGGAACAACTTTTTCGTACGCGTCGAAGCCGACGAACTTATTCTCCTCCGCCACGTCGAGCCGGGCGGCGTCCATTTCGTTTTCCTCCAACTGGGTTTGGATGCCGGTATAGGCTTTATCGAGCCGGTCGCGAAAGGCATCGCCCATCGCCACCAGTTTGACGTTTTGCTCGGTGCTAAGCGCCTGAAAAGCTGCTCCCGTGCCGCGCCCACCGCAGCCGATGAGGCCGATGCGGATGACGTCGTCGACGGAGGAATGCACCTTAGCGGCCAGCTCGGGGGTGATGGCCAGGCCGGCGGCGGCCAGGGCGGTGGTGCGTTGGAGGAAGGAACGGCGGTTGATGGGCATGATCGGGGGGTTGCTCGTCGGCCGAATGCCTCGCGTTGCGAGGTTCGTCCGCCGAGGTTGTGAAAGAATAACTCGGCGGACGAACTTTCGCTAGCGCCGCGGGCGCTAGCGAAAGAATTCGGCCGACGAGAAGCCGACGAGCGACTAGTCGACAATCGACTCGGCAAAAAAGGTACGCACTTCTTCCGAACTAGGCTGCTTTTTCGGCGAAACCAGTCGAAAACCCAGGAAGGCACTATCCACATTCCACCAGATACTCTTGGGGATTTGCGGGTCACGGGCCTGCCAGCGCGGGCTCGATTTTTCGCGGGCGCGGCAGCCGGCCTCGGCCGTGGGCGTATCGAAGGAGCCGCCGCGCACGGTGCGGGAGTGCTTACCGTCGGGGCGCATCCAGGGGTCCTGTCCGTCACCGGTGCGGTCGGCGTAGTCCTCGTAGTACTCGTCGAGCGTCCACTCGCTGACGTTGCCGAGCATGTCGTAGAGTCCCCAGGCGTTGGGAGTTTTTTCGCCGGTTTTGTGGTAGGTCTCCTCGCCGTTTTCGAGCAGCCAGGCCAGGTCGGGCAGGTCGGCGGGGTCGGGCTCCTCACCGGCCAGGCAGGCGTACTCCCACTCGGCCTCGGTGGGTAGGCGGAAGAAGCGGCCGGTCTTTTCGTACAGCCACTCGCAGTAACGCAGCGCGGCCTGCTGAGTAGTATTTACTTGAGGGTAGCCGCCGCGGGTGCCCATGCCGTAGGTCAGGTCGAGGTAGGGCGGAGAGGGGCGGGCCCAGCCGTCGGCGTCCCAGTCTTCGCTAGCAGCTAGGGGAGTATCATTATCGCGCACCTGGAATACCCGGTAGGCCTCGTGGGTCACTTCGTGGCTGGAGATGGCGAAGGGGGAGAGTCTTACCTTTTTCCCCTCGATGGTGTGCACGCCTCCCTCTAGCGGGACCATGGTGAAGCTGACCTCGGTACCGGGCAGGCGTACAGTGTCCACTTGGGCGGGGAGCGCGGGTGCTAGGTAGATCGCAAGGCAGAGGAGAAGATTATGGCGTATCATGAGCACTAATCTACCGATAAGGCCTTAATCAATGCGAGCTCAGTTCCTTTCGCTTCAGCCTCTTCCTCCAGATCATAATCATCCTGTAGCCCAAGCCAGAACTTGGCGGAGGTGCCAAAGTACTTACTTAGGCGGAGCGCGGTATCCGCGGTGATCCGTCGCTTGCCGGATAAAATAGTGCTAATTCTGGTCTGAGGAATACCGAGGTCCTTAGCCAGGCGGTAAGCTGACAGGCTAAGCGGTACTAAAAATTCTTCGCGGAGCACCTCTCCGGGGTGGATATTTGGTAATCGTTCCATGTTAATGATTGTCTATGAGCCTCAGCCACCGTCACCGAGTAAGGTATCGCTTGTCAGCTTAACGCTCTAACGGGTTGGTCGGCGGTAGCACCGTGGCGGCGGTACTGGCGCGGAGTACGGCCCATGGTGCGCTTAAACAGACGGTTGAAGTTGGATAGATTGTTAAAGCCGGAGGCGAAGCAGACCTCTCCGATGGGCTGGTTGTGCGACAAGAGCAGCTTGCAGGCATGAGAGACGCGGAGCTCGGTCAGGAACTGCACGAAGGTCTTCTGGGTGGCACCCTTGAAGAAGCGACAAAAGGCCTTCTCGGACATGTTGGCTACGGCGGCCACCTCTGGTAGGGGAAGGGGGCGGAGGTAGTGTTTGAGCATGTAATCGCTTACCTCACGCAGGCGCTGGGAGGAGGCATCGGTGAGCAGTTTCCGGTACCCTAGGGTAGAGAGGGGGTAGTACTCTTCGGTAGTCGCCAGCAGTTCCAGCAACTGGAGCAGTAGGATGATCCGTTTACTCCCCTTCGTAGCGGTGATGCGGTGCAAAATTTTGCCGGCCTGGTCGCGGGTTGCGGCAAGAAACCGGATACCGTGCTGGGCGCGCTCGATCAGTTTTTTGATGGGCCGAAACTCCGAGAGCTCGAAGGCATCGCCCAGTAGATCGGGGACGAACTGGGTGAGGATGAGCTCGGCATAGACCTCCTCACGCCCTTCGAAGTAGCGCGCATCGCTGCGCCAGAAGTGGGGCACGTCGGAACCCACCAGCACCAAATCGCCGGAAAAGAAGGGTTCGATGCTATCGCCCACGAAGCGGGTACCGTCACCCCGTATCACGTACAGCAATTCCAGCTCGCGGTGGTAGTGCCAGTTGTTGTACAGGTGGGGTACGCGGGCAAAGCGATTGAGGAAGGATTGGTGGGCGGATTTGGTCTGCTTATGTAGCAGAATGGGTGTTTTCAATAGCATTTAACCGGTGAATGGACCCCGTAGGGGCAGTATGTGGTACGATCGTATCGCTTTTGGTGAAAATAGCGGGAAAATTTGACAAATACGGTCAATACATTTGCTAGCGGAATAAAACGGTGATTAATAGGCTAATTGCCGAATTTAGTTTTAAGCTCCCGTTGATCACGCTCACAATAGGTTGTCAAACTACTGATATGAAGCTGCTGCTAACTCTAGTAATTGTTCTCGTCTCGTCCTGTCTCTTGCTGGCCCAGGATGGTGAGTCAATCCCGATTACCGGCACCGTCACGGGCCCCGACGGAGAGACCCTTATCGGTGCTACCGTGCGGGTAGCCGGTACGACGCAGGGGACGGTCACCGATGTAGACGGTAACTTCTCACTCTCGGCCGCCCCCGACGCCCTCCTAGCTATCAGCTATACGGGTTATGGAGACATTGAGGTAGGCGTCAATAATCGCAGTGTTATTGACATCGTCCTGGAGGAAGGAGCGGCTGACCTACAGGAGATCGTGGTGGTGGGCTACGGTACGCAGCGGCGGCGCGACCTGACGGGGGCCATTGCGTCGGCACCGCTGGATGCGTTCCGCGAGGCCCCGAACACTAATATATTACAATCGCTCAATGGTACCGTGCCGGGACTCAACGTGGGCCAGTCGGCTACGGCCGGGGAAGACGCGGGGATCAACATCCGCGGACAGAACTCCATCAACGGCAACACCAGTCCGCTCATCGTGCTTGACGGCATCGTGTACCGGGGCCGGGTATCGGACATCAACCCCAACGACATCCAGAGCGTCGACGTACTCAAGGACGCTAGTAGCAAGGCCATCTACGGCGCGCAGGCGGCCAACGGCGTGCTCATCATCACCACGAAGCAGGGCCGTAGCAGTCGTAAGCCCACCATTACCTACACCGGTAACTACACTACGCAGAACCCAACTAAAGATCGGCGACTGCTCAGTCGGGAAGAATACCTACAGGCCGCACACAACGTTGACTTCATGAACGCTTACCAGGAGCCGGGCTTCACCCAACCAAACCCCGACTTCGATCAGGAAACCGATATCCCCTTCTTCGGGCCCCTGCTTACCGGTCTACAGGACGGGACCGACTTCGACTGGCTCGGGGCCTCCCGGCAGAACGGGTACATCACCGATCACATCTTAAGTGTCAGCGGCGGCGGGGAGCGTACTAACTATTTTATTTCCGGCGGCTATACCGACCAGCAGGGTATCGTGCTTAACGATAACTACAACCGCAAGACGGTGCGGGTGAATTTGGACGTGGAAGTAACCGACTGGCTCACGCTGGGTGTGAATAGCTTCGGCACCTTTGCCGACTACAGCGGTGACAGTCCGAATATCGGGCAGGTGGATCAGTTCAGCCCCCTGGCCCGACCTCGCGACGAGACGGGTGAGTTCGTCATTAATCCGCTGGGGGACAACACCACCAATCCGTTACTGGCCAGCACCGCCGACGATGCTGACTACCGCAACCGGCTGCTGGGTATCTTCTTTAGCTCCATCGACGTGCCCTTCGTGCCGGGGCTGAACTACCGCATCAACTTTAGCAACAACTATGGATTCTTTAGCCGGCGCAACTCCAACCGCTTCGATGGCGGCCTTAGTGGGGCGGCCTTTAAAAACACCGCTTCGAATTACGACTGGACCTTTGATAACATCCTCACCTACGATATCCCCCTACCGGGCCCCCACGACGTAAAGGTGACCGCGCTGGTGGGCCGCAACCGTATTCGCAACGAACGTACGGAAGCCCGTGGAGTAGGCTACACTAATCTGGGACTTTCCTTCAATGATCTCGGCCAGGCCGGCCAGCAGTTCATCGAGTCGGAGGCCTACGAGGAGAGCTATTCCTACCAGATGGGGCGGGTGGCTTATGAGTTTAAGGATAAGTACCTGCTTAATGCCACCGTGCGGCGCGACGGCTTCAGTGGCTTCGCGGCCAACAACCGCTCGGCAGTATTTCCTTCTTTCGGCGTGGGGTGGGTCCTCAGTGAGGAAGGGTTTATGGCGGGGACAACCGCGGTAGACTTTCTCAAGCTACGGGCCAGCTACGGCATCAGTGGAAACCTAACGCAGCGCTATAGTTCCCAGGCCCGCATCTTCGCCGGGGAGGACAACCGCTACATCTTCGGCGATGGTAGCCAGACGCTTAATGGGCAAGGCCTCAGCAGCCTGGCGAACCCTGACCTGAAGTGGGAGCGTACGGCGGGTACGAACGTGGGGATGGATTTCAGTCTGGTAGACAGCCGCTTGTCCGGTAGCCTGGACTACTACACCAGCACTACCACCGACTTACTGTTCGACCTGGTTTTACCGGGGATCACCGGCTTCACCTCCATTACCTCCAACGTGGGAGAGGTAAGTAACAACGGCATCGAGCTGATCCTGAATGCCGCCCCCGTACGTGGCGAGCGCTTTCGCTGGGATATTGGGTTCAACATTGCCCGCAACCGCAACGAGATCGTGAGTCTGCTTGGGTTTGATAATGACGAGGACGGTAGGGAAGACGACCTTGTTGCCTCGGGTCTATTTATTGGTGAGCCCATCCAAACCATCTTCAACTACGAAATCGACGGCATCTACCAGATCGGTGACGACATTCCGGACGGCTACGCAGTAGGTACCTACCGGCTACGTGACCAGGATGGAGATGGGGAGATAACACCCGCTGACCGCACCAACATCGGCAATGAGGAGCCTGCGTACAGCTTCGGCATCCGCAATACCCTGAGCTACGGGGACTTCACCCTGCGGTTTTTTATCAATTCCGTGCAGGGGGGCAGTAACAGCTACCTGGGTGCCAACGAGCCACTGGGTCAGCTTACCCCCGGCATCGCCCAAAACCAGAACTGGTACGCCGATATCGACTACTGGTCGCCCTTTAATACCGGAGCTACCTACCGGCTGCCGGGTACGAATACCCCCTTTGGCGGTACCCACTACTTCGCCCGCAGCTTTGTCCGCCTACAGGATATTAGTCTCGCCTACACCCTCAATCGTACACTCTCCGACCGCCTTGGTCTGGGTAGCTTCAAAGTGTTCGTATCGGGTAAGAACCTGGTGACGCTGACCGACTGGGAGGGGTGGGACCCGGAAACCAACAGCGGTCTGAATGACTCCCGGCCGCTGCTCGGCGGCTTCTCCTTCGGGGTTGACGTCTCCTTTTAACCTCCCTTAAGCTCGATTATCATGCCCACTACTAAGTACCTACTATTATTTTTAGTGCTGACCGTAGCTGCTACCGGCTGTAACGAAGAAGAATTCCTCGAAGAACGGCCACTAAGCTTTTTTAACCCCGATAATAGCTTCGAAAACTTCGACCAGTTCGAGAGCTCGCTCTACGACCTGTACGCCCGGGTGCGTACGACGCACTACAGCGAAGACGACTTCAGCTACGCCCACCACTACGGGACGGATATGATGAAGGACGCGCGGCTGTCCAACTCGGTAGGGCGAATCGGCGACTATACCAGCGCCTTTAACCCCACTTCCGGCCTCGTGAACTGGCACTGGGAGCGGTGGTATAAGATCGTCTCCTCGGTGAACTTCATCCTGAACCAACTGGAAGCATCCGATCTAACGGCCGACCAGGTCACGCTGATTCAGGCCGAGAGCCGGCTGTTCCGGGGGCTAGCCTACCGCTACCTCGTGTATCTCTACGGTGACGTGCCGCTCTACCTCGATGCCATCAGCTCACCCCGCACTGATTTCACCCGGGCTCCCCGTGCCGATGTCCTCGCCCAAATCATCGACGACCTGAGTTTTGCCCGCGACAACCTACCCGGCATTACCGAAGTGCCCGACGGACGGCTGCACGCATTAGTAGCTCAGCAATTGCTGGCCGAGACCTACATCACCACCGGGCAGAATGATCTGGCCATCGCCGCCGCCACCGCCGTAATCGACGACCCGGCCACCGCCCTGATGACGGAGCGCTTTGGCATCACCGCGGGCGTGGACAGCTTCGACGTGTACTACGACCTGTTCCGCAAGGGTAGCCAAAACCGCAGCGGCGGTAATACCGAAGCCATCTGGGTGGCGCAGATAGAAACGGATATACCGGGTGGGCTACTCACCAGCACCGGGGGCATTAGCGGTAACCGCTTCGAGCGCTTCCATGCCCCGGCGGTCTTCACCCTCAACGATCCTGACGGCAACTCGGGCATGCTAAGTTGGGTAGGTGATCTCAACGGCGGGGGACGGGGGGTGAGTTTCATGCAACCCACCGACTGGTTCGAAAACGATCTCTGGGCAAGCGACTTTGACAACGACATCCGCAACGCTAACCACAACTACCGACGCACCATCATGTATAACGATCCCTCCTCGGCCTTCTTCGGTCAGAGTGCCATCGAGTTTCCGGGCACGGTGATCCAGTCCAGCGACTGGCGCTTTTACCCCTGGCTCACCAAGGTTACTACACCGATGAACCATCCGCCGGCCCTGTACGCCGATCCGTCCATCTTTTTGCTTACCGCCAACGCCGGGGCGACCTACACCGACCAGTACTACATGCGCCTCGCCGAAACCTACCTGCTACGGGCAGAGGCCCACCTGGCGGCCGGAAATGCTCAGGCCGCAGCCGACGACATCAACGTGGTCCGTGGCCGAGCCCAGGCTACCCCGGTGGAGGCCGGCGACGTAACGCTTGACTATATCCTGGACGAACGGGCCCGCGAGCTCAGCCTGGAGGAGCAACGGCGTATAACCCTACACCGCACGGGCAAACTCGTCGAGCGGGTACGCCTGTACAACGACCACAACGGCGACGAAATTCAGGACTACAACGCCCTGTGGCCCATCCCCCTACGCGAGATTGAGGCCAACACTACCGGAAATCTACCCCAGAACGATGGTTACTAGAGTCCTCGGCCTTGCCCTTCTCAGTTTGCTCTGCACCCGCGCCCCCGCCCAGGACACCCTGCCGCAGTGGGAAGAAGTGAGTATCAACCTACCCTTCTTGACTACGCTACGCCCCGTTACCACCCACGAGGTAACGGGCTACCCCTGGAGCGTCGGCGGCGAAACCATGGACCGCGACTACACCCTGTACGACAACTGGAAGGAGTATGTGGAGCCGCTGGGCATTACTCAGATCCGGCTACAGTCGGGTTGGGCCAAAACGGAGAAGGTGAAGGGGGAGTACGACTTTGCCTGGCTCGACCACATCGTGCGTGACCTGGTGGAACGGGGAGTCAAACCCTGGCTTTCGCTGAGCTATGGTAATGAGCTCTACCGCGGGGGTGGCGGTATACGGCTGAGCGGTGCCCTGCCCAGTAGCGGAGAGGCCTACCAGGCCTGGCAGGATTACGTGCGTGCCACAGTAGATCGCTACGCCGATATAGTCGACACCTGGGAAGTGTGGAACGAGCCCAACAATTCCTGGAAGGGCGACCGCAGTAAAAACCGACCCGTAGACTACTCCAGACTGCTCGTTGCTACGGGCGACATCATCCGCGAGCGCCAGCCGGAGGCTACCATCATCGCCTTCGCGGTGAGTGGAGTCGACGCCGACTACGTGGGGCAGGGCCTGGCCGAACTACAGCGGCAGGATAAGCTCGGCCTAGTGGACCTGGTCGCCTACCACCCCTACTCGCGGAACCCCGACGACCAGGACCTCGCCGTGGAGCGGCTGCGCGATACCGTGGCCACGTACAGCGACCGCATCGACCTCTACCAGGGCGAGAATGGCGCCCCCTCGGAGTACCGGAAGACCAAGGCACTACGCGGCTACGAATGGACCGAACTGAGCCAGGCCAAGTGGTTCCTACGCCGTGCCCTCAACGATCGCGCCCACGGCATCGGCACCAACGTCTTTAGCATCGTGGACCTGCAGTACCCCGACGAGATCAACCGCAAGGGGCTCCTGCTGACGAACGACAACAAGGAGGTGGTGCGCCCCAAGCACGCCTACTACGCCGTGCAGCATATGGTCAGTGTTTTTGATGGGGAGGTGCGGCTAATGGACACCCTGCGCTACACCGAGGATACCTACCACGGGCTGCAGGTCCATGGCTTCGAACGGGACGGGGCGCCGGTGGTAGCCCTGTGGTTCAGTGACAACGTGCCCAGTGACCACAACGGCACCACGGCGGTCGATTTCACCTTTACCGATTTGGCCTTCGACGAGCCGGTGTACGTCGACCTGCGCACCGGCGTGGTGTACGATATCTCTAAAAACTACCACCGCCGCACGGATGCCGGCCACGAATTCTACGATCTACCGGTCTACGACTCCCCCCTGCTGATCGCCGAGCGCAGCGCCATCTCATCCGTCACCGCCCGCTAGATGATCGCTATCCTTCAGACGCTGGACTACGTCGCCATCGGCGTGTACATGGTGATCATGGCGGGCATGGGCCTGAGCCTGGGGTACTTCGTCAAGGACGTGGCCGACTACTTTAGGGGGGGTAGTGCCATTCCCTGGTACGTGGGGGGGATCAGCAACTTCATGAGTCTGTTTTCGGCCTTCGTCTTTGTGGCACACGCCGGTATCGCCTACGAGGACGGGCTGGTGGCGGTGACGGTCATTTGGTGTGCCGTGCCTGCGACCCTCATTGGGGCTTTTGTGTTTGCCAAGATTTGGCGTCGGGCGGGCATCAGTAGTCCGGTGGAGTTTCTGGAGGAGCGCTTCTCACCGGCCGTGCGGCAGTTGTTCAGCTGGGGCGGGCTGGGATTCCGGGTACTGGACAATATGGTGCGGCTGTACGCCATCGGGGTGTTTCTGTCGGCGGCTACACCACTGGGTCTGGATACGAGTATTCTGCTGGCGGGTATCGTGGTGGTGCTATATACGGTAGTCGGGGGCCTCTGGGCGGTGGTGATGACCGACGTGGTGCAGTTCGTGGTACTCATCACGGCTACGTTCTTGCTCGTACCGCTGTCGTACGGGGCGGCCGGCGGTTGGGCGGGCATCGAGGCGGCGCGGCCGGGGCACCTGAGCTTCTTCGGCGGGTCGCGGGGCGAGCTGCTTTTCCTGGCGGTGTACTACGTGATGTTCGCGATCAAGAATAATGGCAACTGGGCCTTTATCCAGCGGTTTTACAGTGTGCGCGATGAGGCGGCGGGGCGCAAGATGGGACTCCTTACCGCGGCACTGTTCTTCATCTTTCCGCCGCTGTGGCTATTGCCGCCATTGCTGGCGCCGGCCATCATTCCCGGGCTGGACAATCCGGAGATGGCCTACGTCGGGGTGGCCCTGCAACTGCTGCCGGCGGGCATCATGGGCATTATGCTGGCGGCCATGTTTGCGGCTACGATGTCGAGCCTGGACTCGGAGTACAATGTGATGGCCAGCGTGGTGACCAAGGACATTTACCAGCGCATCTTTCGCCCCGACGCTACGCCCCACGAGCTGATGCGTTCGGCGCGCTACGCGACCCTGCTGGTGGGGGGGCTCATCATTACCGGGGCACTATTTGTGGAGCGCTTCGGGGGGGCGTTCGAGGCCAGTAAGCTGTTTACGGGGCTTTTTGCCATTCCGCTGGTGATCCCGATCGTGCTGGGGGTGCTGATTCCGCGAGCTACGGCTACGGGGGCTACGGCTTCCTTACTGGCGGGGGTGGCTACGGGACTTACCTTCAACGCGCTCCCGCAGGTAAGTTGGGAGGCGGCTACGGGGCTGACCATCGTGGTGTGTACGATCATCTTTCTCGCTTCCGTCTTTCTTCCGCAGGACAGGGGGGCGCGTGCGCGGGTGCAACGCTTCTTCGAGCAGCTGCGAACTCCGGTAGCCGCAGCCGAGAAACCGAACATCGAGCCCGACTTCCAACGTATGCTATTACTGCTGTTCGTCATTGCGCTGGCCTGCGTAGGGGCACTCTTCGTAGTGATGAGCGCACCGAGCTGGGAACAGGGGAGTGGCCTGATGGCCCTGGCCGGTGGTGGGGGCTGTCTGCTGCTGGCGTGTTTGCTCTACCTGCTGTACCGCCGCTTGCCCCGGGGCGTCGCCACGCAAAACCTAGACCTATGAGCCTGATCCACCCCGATTTTCTCCTGCACAACGCAGTGGGGCGCAGGCTCTTCCACGAGATAGCCAGTCAGTTTCCTATTATAGACTACCACAACCACCTCGACCCTACGATGCTGGCCGACAACCGGGCGTTCACCGACCTGACCGAACTATGGATCAATCCCGACCCCTATAAGCACCGGGCTATGCGCATCCATGGCATTCCCGAGCGGGGGATTACGGGGGAGGCGACCAACCGCGAGAAATTCGAGAACTGGGCCGCTACGGTACCCGCCACTTGGGGCAATCCCCTCTTCCACTGGAATGCCCTGGAGCTACAGCGTCACTTCGGTATCGATACCGTCCTTACCCCCGCCACCGCCGGGGAAATCTGGGACCGAGCCACGGATCAGCTTGGTGACGAACGCTTCCGTCCGCTGCGTATCCTCAATGACCTGGGGGTGATTACGGTGTGCACCTCCGATGATTTGCTCAGCGACGTGAGCCGGCACCGGCGGGCCACCCGCCAGCGGATGGTCGACGTATATCCCTCCCTGCGCGGAGATAGCATCGTCGATGTCACCTCAGCTAGCTTCCATGGTTGGTTGAACGAACTATCTGCGGCCACCAACCTCGAGATCACCGATCTGGAGAGCTACCTAGCCGCCGTCGACCGCCGGCTCGATGCCTTTGCCGCGGCCGGCTGCGTACTGGCCGACCACGCACTTGATTCCGGCTTTCACTTTACCGAGCCCAGCGAGCAGCGAGCAGCAAAAAGCTTTCTGGCTATCCTTCATGGTGAGGTACCCGCGGAAGATTGGGAGCGCAACCTGCGCGACTACCTCCTCGTAGCCCTCGGGCGGCGGTACGCTGACCGCGGCTGGGGGCTGCAACTGCACGTCGGGGCGCAGCGCCGTACCAGCGCCCGCCTACGGAAGCTGGCCGGCGGCGCGGGCGGTTACGCCAGTATCGGAAGTCCCGCAGACATCACCAGCATTGCTGCTCTCCTCGATACCATCGAGCGGGGTGGGGGGCTGCCCGATATTATCCTCTATACCCTTAATCCGGCCGACAACGCCGCCTTCGGCAGCCTCACCGGCTCCTTTGCCGAAGACGGCCGCCCGGGAAAGGTGCAATTCGGCCCCGCCTGGTGGTACAACGACCAGCTCAGTGGTATCCGCGAACACCTGGATACGGTAGCCAGCTACGGGCTGCTCCACCACTGGATCGGTATGACCACCGACAGCCGGAGCCTACTCTCTTTCTGCCGCCACGAATACTTCCGCCGCATCCTCTGTAACCTGCTTGGCGAGTGGGTGCAGCGTGAACGCCTCCCGCCCGATGGCCCCTGGCTCGATGCGGCCGTCATGAACATCTGCTATAGCAACGCCCGTCGCTGGCTCGCCAATAAAACCCCTACCCATGCCCAATAAGAAATGGAATAATAAGGTCGCCGTAGTCACCGGTGCCGGTGGTACCCTCTGCTCGGAGATGGCCCGGCAGTTGGCCGCAGACGGCGCCCGTGTCGTACTGCTTGGCCGCACCCGTGAAAAACTCGAATCCACCGCAGCCGACATCCGCAGCGCCGGTGGACAATGTGCCATTGCCCAGGCCGACGTCACGGACGAAGCCGCCGTACGGGCAGCCGTAGAAACTACCCTGACCGCCTACGGTCAGGTCGACTTCCTCATCAACGGAGCCGGTGGCAACCAGGCCGCGGCCGTCACCACCGTCAATACCTACGACCCGGCCGAGCTCAACGGCCGCGACGATGGACAGACCCGCGGCTTCTTCAACCTCGACATGGACACCTTCTGCCGCGTGCTGGAGGTCAACACCATGGGTACGGTCATTCCCTGCCATGCCTTCGGCCGCGTGATGGCCGAACGGGGCAGCGGGGCCATCATCAATATCGCCAGCATGAACAGCTTCCGACCCCTGAGCCGGGTGGGAGCCTACGGCATGGCAAAGGCCGGCGTGGCCAATTTCACCCAGTGGCTGGCTACTTACCTGGCTCCGGCCGGCGTGCGCGTCAACGCCATCGCCCCGGGCTTTTTCCTCAACGACCGCAGCCGCAAGCTCCTCCTGACCGAGGAAGGCTACAGCCCCCGCGGCGAGAGCATCATTCGCCAAACCCCCATGAAACGCTTCGGCGAGGCCCCCGAGCTCATCGGCTGCATGAACTGGCTGCTGGACGACGAGGCGGCTGGCTTCATGACCGGCGTCACCATCCCCGTAGACGGCGGCTTTCTGGCGGATTCTGGAGTTTAAACTTGAAGCAATGAGTACGGAACAGTACAGAAAAGAGGTCGGTATGATGAATCTCGAGCGCCTCATCGAGGCCCGTGAGGACGTGCCGGAAGTGACCTTCCCCATCCCTGACGAAGAACTACTCCACCGCTACGAGCAACTCTACACCGGGGCCATTAATGATGTGCTACGCGAGTTCACCCTGCTCGACCAGGCCCTGCCGCACCGCATCCGCCCCCTGCGCGAGTACCGGACCGTAGCCGGCTTCGCCTTCACCGTCAAGAGCGCCCCCAGCACCCTGGTCAGTGGGGAGATGGGCTTTCGTACCAGGATGCTCGACGCCATGCACGCCGGCGCCTTCGTACTCTACGATACCAGCGGCGACGAGGAAAGCACCTCCTGGGGTGGCGTCATGACCGCTACGGCGAAGGGCAAGGGCATCCGCGCCGCGGCCATCGACGGGGGTATCCGCGACACCCACCAGATCGTGGGGGCTGACTTCCCCGTCTGGTATAAGTACCGCTCTAGCAACGGAAGCCTGGGCCGCTGCCTCATCACTCACTTCCAGATCCCGATCCAGATTGGCCGCGTCTTCATTCGTCCCGGCGATGTGGTGGTCGGCGACGTAGACGGCGTGCTCGTAGTACCCCGTGCCGTAGCCTATGACGTACTGACCCGCGCCGAGGAGATCCGCGAGAACGAGAAGAAGATCTTTGGCTGGGTAGCCGAGGGGGAATCGGCCCAGGACATCATGGACAAGGGCGGCTACTTCTAGATGATCTTCTCCGCCCTACTTCCCGCTACCCGAGACGACCGTAAGTGGTCTCTAGCCGCCCAGGTAGGCGTACGGCAGATCATCACCAAGGCCGCCAGCGACCTGAGCGGACTGCCGCCGCCCTATAGCTACCGGGCGCTAGAAACCATCGTAGGGCGCTTTCGGAAGGCCGGCTTCTCGGTCTACGGACTGGAGGGCGATCAGTTCGACATGCAGCCCATCAAACTCGGTACTGGAGGGCGCGACGAGGCCATCGATCACTACCGGCAGTTGCTGCGTAACATGGGCCGCCTCGGCATCCGCTTGCACTGCTACAACTTCATGGCCAGCCTAGGGTGGTACCGCACGCGAGTGGACGTGCCGGCGCGGGGCGGGGCACAGGTAAGTGAATTCCGGCTAACCGATGTGGGTGAGGACCTTGCCCCCGAGCTGTGCATTACCGAAGACCGCCTCTGGCAAAACCTACTCTACTTTCTCGACGCCGTGCTTCCGGTAGCCGAGGAAGAGGGCATTCAACTGGCACTTCATCCCGATGACCCGCCCCTGAGTCCCCTAAGGGGCGTGGGGCGCATCCTTACCAGTGCCGCCGCATTCGACCGGGTGCTGGCCCACCGCGATAGCCCCAGCAACGGACTCACCTTCTGCCAGGCCACCTTTCGGGCGATGGGGGAAGACCTGGTAAAAATTAGTACCCCCTGGCTCCGGTCCGGTAAGGTCCATTTTCTCCACCTACGTGATATCGAGGGTGCTTCCCATGACTTCCGTGAGACCTTTCACGATAATGGCCCCACCGATATGGTCGCTATGCTGCGGCATTATCACGCCCACGGCTTCGACGGTCCGCTGCGACCGGATCATGCGCCGGCCATGTACGGGGAGGTCCAGGGGCCCTTTGCCAGCAGCACCTCGGTGGGGTACGAGATGACCGGAAAAATTTTCGCCCTGGGTTACCTGCGGGGCATTTGCGAAGCCAGCGGTATTGCCGTCAACTGATCGATCATGAACTACCTTCCGTATCTTATACTACTCATACTCGGCTTGTCCTGCTCCGGCCCGTCCGACTTCCCTCTAGGCGGGGACGCAGGTGCAAGTATCTTCCTACCGTCCACAGCCGCCCCCTACCTCCGACTGGCCGCGGAAGACCTGGCGGGCGACGTGGAGAAGATCACCGGACGCCGGCCTACGATCACCGCCGATCGTGCCGCCTGTGAGCCCTGCATTGCCCTCGCGCGCGACACCAGTAGCACCGAACACCCCGAGCGGTTCCATGTGGATATTACCGGTCAGGAGGTTACCATTCGTGGCACCAGCGACCGCGCCCTGATGCACGGCGTATACTACCTGGCCGAGCACCAGCTGGGGGTGGACCCCCTGTACTTCTGGAGCGGACTGGAGCCGGAACGGCGGGCCGACCTTACGCTAGCACCCATGAGCTACGATAGTGGGGAACCCGATTTTGACTTCCGCGGCTGGTTTATCAATGACGAGGACCTACTCACGGAGTGGATGGACAGCGGCGGGAAGCGCAACATCCGTTACCGCTACTACGGCGACGTGGTCAACTCCGAGGCCATGGCCCACGTGGTCGAGGCTGCTGTGCGCCTGCGGTTTAACCTCATTATCCCCGCCAGTTTCCTGGACATTGGCAACCCGCCGGAAAAAGCACTGGTCGACGAGGCCGCCCGCCGCGGGTTGTACCTGTCCATGCACCACATCGAGCCCCTGGGGGTGAGTGCCTTTACCTACGAGAACTACTGGGCGGAGCGGGGGGAGGAGCCGCTCTTCAGTTACTATAGCGAACCGGATAAAGTAGAAGAGGTGTGGCGGCACTACGCGGGGTTGTGGGCCGAATATCCGAACGTAATCTGGCAGGTAGGACTACGGGGCTTTGGCGACCGCCCGATGTGGATGGCCGACCCTGGGGTGCCGCAGTCCGACGCCGACCGGGCCGGTATCATCTCCGACGCCATGGCCCGGCAGCAGGAGATCGTCACCGAGGTCACCGGGGAGGACCGGCCCCTCATGACCACCACGCTCTGGGCCGAGGGTTCCTACTTCAACGAGCGGGGGCTACTGGACATTCCGGAGGACGTCATCACCGTTTTTGCCGATAACAACTCCGGCTGGTACTGGCAGGCCGATTTCTACGATACGGAGCGGGAGGCCGGTCGTAAGTACGGCGTCTACTACCACCACCAACTCTGGGGCTGGGGGCCGCACCTGGCGCAGGCCATTCCACCCTGGCAGACCGGTAAGGTGATGCGCGAGGCCTATACGCATGGTGCCAACGACTACGCGATCATGAATGTGTCGAATATCCGGGAGTTCCTGCCGGGCCTGACCGCCTCCGCAAAGATGCTCTGGTCGATGGAGGACTTCGACGGCCACGACTTCCTAGCCCGTTGGTCTAGTAACCGCTTTGCCGAGGCCGCCGAAGCGGTCACGGAGGCTTACACCGCCTACTACGACGGCTATGCCCTCTTCGGGGAGCAGCAAATGCCGGGCTTCCTGGACGGGCAATCGAAGTACAAGGGTGAAGGCATCCTGCGCAGTATCGAACGCATCGCCAAGGAGGGGTACACGCCACCGGCTCCCCAAACGGCAAGTAAGGATGGTCAGCCAGATCCATTTCACGCTGCCCTCGGGGGTGCCAGTGGCGTGGGCACAACCCCGGCCGATACCCTGCTCTACCGCCTGCGTGAGCAGCTCGCGGCCTTCGAGCGGGCGGATAGTCTGACGGGACTCGCGCTAACCCAGTTAGCCGGAGTCGAACGCCAACTGCTGGTCGATAACCTACAGGCCCACATACGCATTCAGCTGGCCATCGGTCACTGGCTAGAGGCCGTGATGCAGGCCGAGGCGGCCGCCCGGGAGAATAAATTAACTACCGCCGCTGAGCTACTAAATCGAGCGGAGCGCGAACTAGCCACGGCCGCCGACGCCAAGGCTACAGCCGCCCACGGCAAGTGGGAACACTGGTACCGCGGAGACCGAAAGATGAACCTGCCCGGTCTGCGGGAGCGTACCGAGGAGGTAGCCCGCCAGATCGCCCCAAGCAGCTAACTTTACTCCATGCACCGCCAACTCTCTTTCATCTTCGGCCTCGTACTGACCACCCTCCAGCTCCCGGCCAGCGACACCCTCCTCGTACTCGACAACGGTACCGGTCGCTTTGAATTTGAAACTCGGCAGGGTAGGGTGTACCTGCACCGCATCACCGATCTGCGGCACGACCACTCGCTTACCTTCGATACCACGGAGTCCCTGTTCGACTGGCCGGAGGGGGCCACCGTGCGCTTGGAGGAGATTTACCAACAACGCATCCCCGCCACCGCCTACCGCCCGGCCCACATCCTGTTACGCCTCACCCAGACTAGCGAAGCGGATACCCTGGAACGCACCTTCCGCCTCTTCGACGGGGTAGTCGCCCTACAGTGCGAACAGCAACTTGTGGGTTCGACTACGCAACGCAATGCATCCATCCTTACCGATGCCAACGGAGTAGAAACAGCCACGGAAGCGGGCGGGGCCGCAGGTGCGGCATTCAACGCAAGGCTCCCCGGCCGCCACTGGCAACTGCGCACGGTTCGTTTCACCGACCAGACCGATGGAAACAACGACCTGGTACAAACCGACGAGCACCTGCTCTTCAACACCACTACCCGCACCAGGGGTAATCTATTAATAGCCCGCAATAAGCTTACCGATCAAGGGGTGTGGCTGCTTAAAGAATCCCCCCTGGGCGAAAGCCAGCTCGACGATCCGGGCTACGACTTCGCCTTCAGTTTCGACCGGCTGAGTGTGGCGGGCCACCGGTACGGCTTTTCTATTGGGCTTTGCACCCGCGACCCCGCCCTGGAGTCCCTGCGTGCCTACCAGCTGGCCAGCTACCGCTACCGGCCGGAGCGCGACGGGATGGTGCTGATGAATACCTGGGGCGACCGTGGTCAGGATGGTAAAGTGAACGAGGTCTTCGTACTACGCGAACTCGAAATTGCCGCCGGACTGGGCATCACCCACTTTCAGATCGACGACGGGTGGCAGGCAGGACTGTCCAGAAACTCTGCCTCCGCAGCCGGTAACCGCTGGGGCTACTGGGAAACCGCAGACTGGCTGCCGCATCCCGAGCGCTTTCCCAACGGTCTCGCCCCGGTAGTCGAACGCGCCCGCGAGCTCGGTATGGAGATCGGCCTCTGGTTCAACGCCAGCCGCGAGGACGACTACGCCGCCTGGCAGCGCGACGCCGCCATACTGATCGGCCTCTACAACGACTACGGCATCCGTACCTTCAAAATGGACGGGGTGGACCTGCCTACGGACCGCAGCGACCGCAACTTTCGCCGTCTACTCGACGCGGTGCGTGCAGGCACCGATGGCCGGGTCGTGTTCAACCTCGACGTCACCGCCGGACAGCGCGGCGGCTACTTCTACCTCACCGACTACGGCAACGTATTCCTCGAAAACCGCTACACCGACTGGGGCAAGTACTACCCCCACTGGACGCTGCGCAACCTGTGGCAGCTCGCCCACTACCTGCCCCCCGCCCGCCTACAGATCGAGTTCCTCAATCCCCGGCGCAATCCCGATAAATACCCCGTCGGCGATCCACTTGCTCCCGCCAGCTACAACCTTGCCTACCTCTTTGCCACCACCGCCGTTGCCCAGCCTCTGGCCTGGATGGAGGGCAGCAACCTCAGCCTGGAGGACCAGCGCGACAGCATCATTCACCACTTCCGGCCCTATATCCAAGACCTCCACACTGGCACCACCCTACCCATCGGCGAAGAGCCCGACGGCACCGCCTGGACCGGCTTTCGCACCGCCACCAGCGATAGCACCGGACTGCTACTAGTATTTCGTGAGTACAATGACCGGGAAAACGCACACCTCGTCACGGGGCTGCCCCCCGAGCGCGAAGTCACCCTTCTACCCCTGATTGGTCACGGCAAAAATGCCACACTGACGGTAAGTCCAGCAGGCGAGCTACCCCTCAGCCTACCCCTACCCCGCTCCTTCGCCCTCTACCATTATACCCTTCAGTAACACCTACCCAGCCTCCCGCAGCACCGCTAGGTGCTGGCCTCTGATTACCTTCACTATCCCGACCGCTCTGTGAGACCTCCGTGAAGCCCTCCGTGGGGCCCCACTAGGGGACTCTGTGGTGAAATTACCCCCCTTCCAAACAAAAACGGCGGACATCCCCAAAAGGACATCCGCCGTCATCAACCCAAGCAACTCAATCTAAGCCACCTGGATCTGCCGGGCCGGCTTCTCCTTCGCCTCCTCCCGCTTCGGGATATTCAGCCGCAGGATACCGTCCTCGTACGTAGCCTGGATGTTCGCATCGTCCACTACCTGATTATTCAGGTTAAAGGAGCGCTGGAAAGACTGGTAGCTGAACTCGCGGCGGGAATACTTACCATCCTCGTCCTGCTCGTTGCTCTCGCTGCTCATCTCGCTACGGATGGTGAGCATGTTGTTATCGAGCTGGATGTCGAAATCGTCCTTCTTCATGCCGGGGGCAGCCATCTCGACGACGAACTCATCGCCCGTCTCCTTCACGTTGACGGAGGGTAGGGTAGTGGTGTTACTGCTGTAGTTGCGGTTGCGCCACTCAAAGAGATTGTTCCAGTCGTCGTCCAGGAAACGCGACATGGCGGGAATCAAACTATTGGTTCTCATGCTGTAGTGTTTAATAGGGTGTAAAATGAAATTACCACCCATAAAACAGCAACTTTCGTGCACTAAGTTCACAAACTGTCAATCTTTCAGAAATACTGAAAAAATTGCGGGCGGGGCCGCGGGTGCCTACGTTTCGCCGCTAGCAAAGAGCACGTTTCGCACCACGGAGCGGGAATCGGCTGAGCCGCCCAGGGAGCCGGAAAGAATGCCCACCGCCGCCAAAAAAAGCACCAGCCGCAGGTGGGCCCCGGCGGTCGAGCCGTCCTGATCGGAGGTCCAGGTACGCATCAGGGGGTCGGGAAAAACAAAAACCACCACGCCGTACATCAGGAGCGCAAAGACGAGGAAAAGAAAGGCCAGCGTAAGCACCAGCGCCAGGTAGGTAGCTCCGGCTGTCACCACCGCGCTCTCCGACGTGTTACCGTGGCGGGTGGCGACCAGGCGAAAGGAGAAGGCCCGGTAGAGCACGAAGGTCGCCGCCACGAAACTAGCCCCCACGAAGACCGCGAGCTGGCCGGCAGAAACGGAGGCGGCAAAGTCCCAGGTCTCGCCCCCGAAGATGAGTACGATGATGACCGATAGGGCCGTAGCGATCATGGTCGGTAGCTTGGTGGCGATGCGGATGGGGTTGGCACTAAAGGCACCGCGCACGATGCGGGGCAGGTTGGTGGCGGTCTGCCGGAGCACGAAGGCCAGTCGGTTGCCCGCCGAAAAACGGTCGTTGGCCTCCAGGGGTAGGTTATGGGCCATGCGGTCGAACTGAGTGTCGGTGAAACGGTCCATCGCGTCCAGGTCATGGGGTACCTCGATGCGGGCCATGTAGTTGGACTCGTCCGGCTGGTAATCTAGGTTCAGCAGCCGGCCGAAGCAATGTAGCATGAGGGTGCCGAGCCGCTCGCTCATCAGGTCTGTATTTTCTAGCTCCTCGGAGCCGTAGTCGGCCAGGCGGCGGGTGGAAATGATGGCCACGTTGGTGAGCTGGGAGGGGAGGGCTAGCAGGTACGACAGGGAGGCGGCCGCGATCTCCACCTCCGTGACGATGAGCAGAAAGGCCATCCTGCGCTCCGTTTTTTCGTTGATGCCGATCTGTACGAAGTCCAGGGCATTGTAGCCGCTGTCGTCGGGGGTGAGCGGCGGGCCGTCGAAGGTCAGCGACTCGATGCGCAGGCGGGGCTCCCGCTCCAGCACCTCGGTGAAGCGACGGGTAGCCTGACGGGTGAGCAGGCTAAGGGCGCGGGCGTCGTGGCCCGCTACGTCGACCTTCATGATGCCGAGGGGGATGTCGGTAGAGCTCATACCCGCAAGGTAGCCCTCCCCTACCTTCGCCGCTGATTATAATAGCCCCATGACCGACTCCCAGACCGCCGAACTCACCCGCCTGCGCCAGCTCATCGACCTCGAACGGCAGGAGGAGCGCCGGCTGCACCTAGAAGTGATTCAGGCCATGCCCCTGGTGCAGCGCGTAGCGAAGGGCTATAGTTGGTACCCCCTCCAGGTGATCAAGGAGGGCTACGGTATCGGCGAGCGTCCCTTCGTGGTAGTAACGCGGGAGGGGGAGGAAGCCCACCAGTTTCGGGCCGGCACCTCGGTGAACCTCTTTACGACCCAGCAGGACGCCCGCTCGCCCCAGCGCTCCGGTGTGATCCAGTACGTGAAGAAGGAAAAGATGAAGATCATCCTGGGCGGCGATGAACACCCGAGCTGGCTGCAACGGGGCGGGGTAGGGGTAGACCTGATGTTCGACGAGCGCACCTACATCGAGATGGATAAGGCCGTGCAGCGACTGGAGACCGCCCGCGGTGACCGCACGGCCGAGCTGCGCGACGTGATCATGGGCGTGCGCGAGCCGGAGTACCGTCCGGTGGCCGCCGAATCGGTGGCGCACCTAACGCAACTAAACGATAGCCAGCGGGAGGCGGTGCGGGAGATACTCGGAGCCAGCCACCTGAGTCTGATCCACGGTCCCCCGGGCACGGGCAAGACCACCACCCTGGTAGCCGCCGTGGGCGAACTGGTCAAAACGGAAAACGCCATCCTCTTCTGCGCCCCCAGCAACAGCGCGGCCGATTTGGTCACCCTGCGCATGGCCGAGCAGGGGATTCGCGTGGTGCGCACCGGTAATATCAGTCGGGTGGAGGAGGACGTCATGGCCCATACCCTGGAGGTGCAGGTGGCCCGTCATCCGGATACGAAGCAGGTCAAAAAACTGCGGAAGGAGGCCGCCGATCTGCGCAAGAAAGCCAAGCGGATGCGCGGCGGCCGCGACAAGGGCATAACCTTCGCCGAGGCCGGCCGGCTGAGCGGCTGGGCCCGGCAGCTGGAGGACCACCTGCTGAGCTACATCCTGGATGCGGCCGACGTGGTCGTGTGTACGCTCGTAGGCGCAGCCAGCTCCATCCTGGGCGACCGGGAGTTCAAAACCTGCATCATCGACGAGGCGGCTCAGGCGCTGGAGCCGGCCAGCTGGATCCCGATCATCCGCAGCAACCGCGTGGTGCTGGCCGGGGACCCCTACCAACTCCCCCCCACGGTAAAGAGCAAGGATGCCGAGCGGGGCGGCTTCGGCGTGACCCTGCTCGAAAAGACCCTGGAACGGCACGGACGCAACGCCCTGCTTGAGGTACAGTACCGCATGAACGAGCGCATCATGGGTTTCAGCAACCAGTACTTCTACGACGGTAAGCTGCGCGCCGGTCCCGGTATTGCGGAGCGTACGCTACCGGGGGTGAGCCTACAGGAGAGTGTGGTCTTCATCGACACGGCCGGCACCGGCTTTGAAGAAAAGTTGCACCCCCAGTTCAAAAGCCGCTACAACGATGGCGAGCTGGACATCCTGGTCGAGCACCTGCTGCTCCTCAAGGGCAGCATCCCGCCCGAGGAGCCACTGCCCGCCGTAGCCATCATCACCCCCTACCGCGAGCAAGCCGTACGCGCCGAGGACCGCATCGAGTCCGTCCCTGTCCTAACCAATCTGGATATTACCATCAATACCGTCGACGGCTTCCAAGGCCGGGAACGGGAGGTAGTTTATCTCAGTCTAGTGCGCTCAAACACCCGCTCCGAGATCGGCTTCTTGGCCGACTACCGGCGCATGAACGTCGCCCTCACCCGGGCCAAGGTGCAGCTGGTGGTGATTGGGGACAGCGCTACAATCGGGGGGGATGCCTTTTTTGCGGGCTTTCTCAGTTACGTGGAGCGGGCGGGGACCTACCAGACGGCCTGGGAGTACATGGGTTGATCAATCAAGGGGTCTAGTACGTGCAGAGGCTGCGGAGCATCGTTTCGCCCGGCAGGAAGCCGAGTCGGTAGCTGCGTTCCAGGTCACCGCAGCCATTTGCGTAGTTGTTGAGGAGGATATGCGCCAACCCCCGGTTGTAGTACAGCTCGGGCCAGTGCGCACCGCTGAGTACGGCATCGTCGTAGTACTGCACGGCGGTCATCAGGTCCTGGCGCAGCAGGGCCAGGTTACCGAGCATCAGATCACCCCACTGCCGGGTGTGCTCCGCGGCCGAGCGGTCGAGTAGCTCGTTCATGTTGCGGTGCTCCCCCCGTGTTTTGAGCTGAAGAAAGGTGATGGCGGGGTCGTCCTCGCCCGCCTCGGCAAGCTGGTCTAGTTGTCGCTGCCGGTGCCGGCCGAGGTCCGTCTCCGTGCGCACCCCCGTCAGAAATTCCCCGCCCTGGTAGCGGTCGTCAAACCAGTCGTCGGGGTAGAGCGCAATGAACTCCAGCAGAGAGAAACTGCCCCGCGCGAGATAGAAGCGGGCCGCCTCGGGGTTCAGGCGAAGGGCCCGCTGCCGGTCACGTTGCGCCTCCGGCTGCCGGCCCAGCCGCTCGAGTAGAGTAGCCCGCTCGGTGAGCGCGGCTATCCAGTCGGGCTGCCGCGTGAGCAGCGCATCGAAGGCGATGATAGCCTCTTCCGTACGACCGAATCGCACGAACTGCCTGATCTGGGCTAATTCCGCCACCGGCAGGTCGGCGATGGTAGCGTGACGAACCTCCTGCACCGCGGGCAGGTCGGACTGTGCCAGCACCGAAAAAGGGAGAGGCCCCGC
>NZ_CBDCCH010000002.1:0-12181 GCF_965214665.1 Neolewinella sp.
CTACGGCGTTACGGACCTCGCTTGGTAAGGGCTCCCCCTCCGGGGAAGGAGGGTACGTAATTGGATGCAGTCCCTGACTAGGCCAACTCACCACTCCCGATACTCCTCCGTGATATCTTCATCCAGACTATTGAATCCTCGCCTGTGCCCTTGCGTGATGATGAATTCAGCGATCAACTCCCGCTCCCCAGTCTCAATTAGGGTATTGTCGGTTTCATTATCCAAGGCGTTGAGTTGTAGTATGGTATGTTCTACATACTTCATTCCCTCCTTCCGGTCAGTAGCAGTGTCCATGTTGGTAGCATACTGTCGTAGTAGCGTCAGACAGCGGTCGACGTGGACGTCCGTGTATTCGGCGTTGGGAAGATATTCACGCATGGTCCGTTCCAGCTCGCTTAGTAAATCACTCATCTTGCTATGTTTGGCGTTCACTGCACCTGCGGCCCCGCCCCAACAACCTTACCACAGGTACACCCGCTAAAAGTACCATCTTATGATCAACGTAGGTATACTCGGCTTCGGCCTCTCCGGCCGCTACCTCCAGGCCCCCTTCTACCGCGCCCATCCCGGCTTCGCGGTTAAACGGGTAGTCACCAGTCGCGCCGATGAACTAGCCGAAGACTTTCCCGGCCTGGAGCCCACCGCCCGCACCGAAGACGCCCTGGCCGACCCCACCATCGACCTGGTCAGCATCGCCACCCCCAACGCCACCCACTACGGACTGGCCCGCGCCGCCCTGGAGGCCGGTAAGCACGTGCTGGTCGACAAGCCGGCCTGCGCGACCGCCGCCCAGTTGCGCGAACTGCGTGACCTGGCAGCGCATAAAAATCTTCACCTTTTTGTCTTCCAGAACCGCCGCTGGGATAGCGACTTTCTCACCGTCCGGCAGCTGCTCCAGGGCGATCAACTTGGCGGGCTGGTCAACTACGAGGCCCGCTACGACCGCTGGAAGCCGGCTCCTAACGCAAAAGCCTGGAAGGAAACCCCCGGCCCGGGTGCCGGTATGCTCTACGACCTGGGGGCCCACCTGATCGATCAGGTCCTCGCCCTCTTCGGTCGGCCAGAGGATGTGCGGGGGGAGGCCTGGACGCAGCGCAACGACTCCACCATCCCTGATGCCTTCGATTTACAGCTTACCTATCCGAAGCAATTACGCGTAAGCCTGTCCTGTAGCCTCCTGGTCCGCGAGCCCACGCCCCGCTACACCCTGCACGGCCGGCGGGGCAGCTTCGTGAAATACGGCATCGACGTGCAGGAGGATCAGTTGCGGGCGGGGATGACCCCGCACGATCCGGGCTTCGGCCATGAGCCGGAAGAACAGGACGGCACCCTGCACACCGAGCACGATGGACTCACCTACCGCGGTGCCGTGCGTACCCTGCCGGGCCACTGGATGGGCGTATTCGACAATATGCACCGGGTGATTACGGAGGGGGCCGATCCGGCCGTTCCTTTAGACGACATCGTCGCCCAACTCGAGCTCATCGAGACGGTCTCGGCCTAGCCCCGCGTCACGAATTCGTAATCCTTCGAGCTATTCTCCGTATCGTAGCTCAAAGCCAACTGCCGCAGCTCGAAGTGGTCGAAAAAAGTGTCCCAGTTGATCTCACGGAACTTCTGGTCGCTGCGGTTCTCGGGCCAGACGATAGCCAGCGGGCGTTGGTCGTTGGCGGTGGTGGCCTCTTCCACGACGCCGGGGACGCCGTTGTGCTTATTTACCCAGGATTTGATGGTTTCGTGATCGATGGTCATGGAAATAGGAGGAATTGAAGTGGTGAGTACTGGATGGGGGCTACCGGTTCACGAATTTGTTGAAGGTGCTGTCCTGGTCGGTGCTGTACAGGAAGGCGAGTTTCCGCTCGTCGAAGATTTTGAAGAAGTCGTCCCAGCTGACTTCATCGAAGGTCTCGTCCTCATCGGCGCTGGCCTCGGGAAAGTGGATGCGCAGGATGTCGGAGTCTCCGTCGGAGATCGTGGTGGCGATCCCGTTGCGGGAGCGGGCCCACTCCTTGATCGTGGCGTGGTCGGTGGTGGTTTTGCTGCTGGCCATGGGGAGGTTTGGTTTGCTAGTGCAACGTAAGGTATCGGGGGAGTAGTTCGGTGGTCTCACCGATCATACCCAAACCGCCGCAGCCACACCTCATCATTCCGCCACTCCTCACGAATCTTGACGTGCATCTCCAGAAAGACCTTGCGCTGCAGGAAGTCCTCCATCCGCTTGCGGGCGGCCGTGCCGAGCTTTTTGATGCTGCTACCGCCCTTGCCGATTAGGATGGGTTTCTGCGTCTTCCGGCTCACGTAGATAACGGCGCTGATGCGGGCCAGCTCCTCGCCGTCCTTGGTGGTGGTTTCCTCGAAGGTCTCGATCTCGATCTCCACGCTGTAGGGGATCTCCTGGTGGTACTGCTCCAGGATCTGCTCGCGCAGCATCTCGGCCACGAAGAAGCGCTCCGAGCGGTCGGTCAGCTGGTCCTTGGGGTAGTACACGGGGCCCTCCGGCAGCGCGGTTTTGATGGCGTCGAGTAGTTCCGGTACGCCCGTACCTTCCTTCGCTGAGATACCGAAAATACGCTCCGGCTTGATCCATTTTTTAAACTGCCGTTCTAACTCGTTTACCTGCCGCTCCTCCGCCAGGTCAATCTTATTGAACACCAGAAACAGCGGTGTATCCAGTCGGCGCAACTTGCCCACCAGCAGGTCGTCCTCGGCGTAGCTCTCCTGGGGGTCGACGAGGTAGAGCATTACGTCCGCATCCTCAAAGGCCGAATTGACGTAGGCGTTCATCTTCTCCTGCATCTTGTAGCCGGCTTGCTCGATGTAGCCCGGCGTGTCGCTGAACACGATCTGGTAGTCCGGCTCGGTCAAAATACCAATGATGCGGTGGCGGGTGGTCTGTGGCTTGGCCGTGATGATGCTCATCCGCTCTCCTACCAGCGCGTTCATGAGGGTGGACTTTCCGGCGTTGGGCCTTCCGATGATGTTGACGAAACCGCTTTTATGCATGCCTGCAAGGTACAAGGGGTTAAGGGGTTAGGGAGTTAAGGGGTTAGGGAGTTAAGGCGGGCGTTGGAGGTGTGATAGGGGGCGGGGCCGCTGGTGCAGGGTCGGTCGAGGGAATACTAGTCCCAATACGGCCGCCGTTTTCCCGGGTACATGCACACCCTCCTTGCCCCGCTCGACTGGGGGCTCGGGCACGCCGCCCGCAGCCTCGCCCTGGCCCGCCGCCTGGAGACCGAGGGGCACCGCATCAGCTGGGCTAGCAGCGGACCGGCTGCGGAAATGCTTCGCCGCGAACTCCCCGCAGGCACCCCCGTGCACGAGCTGCCCTCCTACCGGGTCCATTACAAGAGCAGGTCGATGGTGTGGAACGTAGCCCGGCAGCTATGGCACTGGCAGGGCACGATCCGGGCCGAACGACGGGCTACGGCCGAGCTGGTGACCCGGCTGAACGTGGAACGGATCGTATCGGATAGTCGGTTCGGATGCTATGACCCGCGGGTGGAATCGGTGTTCATGACGCATCAATTGCACCCCATCACCGGCTTTGCACCCGCGTCCGCGGCCTACCGGTGGCAGCTGCGGCACTTCGATACGTACTGGGTGCCGGATCACGGCGGGCACGATCGACTGAGTGGCAAGCTGTCCGCAACCCGGGGGTACGAGAACGTAGAGTACATCGGGCCGCTGCCGCACATCCACGCTTCGACGGGGGAGGCAGCGTATGATATGCTGGTGCTGCTTTCCGGACCGGAGCCGATGCGGACACGCCTGGAGGATATCCTGCTGCCGCAGCTAGGCGGATCGCCACTCGACATACGGCTGGTGCGCGGCCTGCCCCACCCCGGTACACCTGCGCTACAGACAAGTACCCGCACCCTGCCCTACGCCGATACCCCTACCCTATCGCGGCTGCTGACGGCCGCCCGCTTCGCGATCGCCCGACCGGGCTACTCCACCCTGATGGACCTACGGGCCATGGGAAAACCAGCTATCCTGATCCCCACGCCGGGGCAGACCGAGCAGGCCTACCTGGCACAACGTGCTCAACTACAGGGATGGGCGGTGGCGGTAATGGACCAGGAAAAACTGGACCTACCGGCAGCGGTAGCGCGGGTGCAACAATTGCTCTAGCTGGATCACTCTAGTGGGTTAGCCGATAAATATCGTTACATTGCGTTATGAACTACACTGCTACCCCCGCTGAGGTGCTGGACAAAGTACTCAATTCTGGTCAAATTTCGCAAAGCCAAGCCAAACGCCTTGGCGTCATTCGTAGCCTATTCTTTGAGGAGCAGGGGCGTAGTCATACGGCCCGGACCCAGGGGGTTAGTCTGCCCTTCGTCGACCGCTGGAAGAAGCGCTGGACCACAACTGCTCAGGAGCGCCGTGATTGGTTCAGTTCGACTAACGCCGAAGCGAGAAGTTGTCGGGCGGACCGTAACTTTATACTTAGTTTAGTGGCCGATGCGGCGCGTAGCGGTGCCCCGGCCAAGTTTAGCGAAGCCACCCGTGCCCAGATCGTTGCCATCGCTCTGCAAAAGCCCAGCGAACGGGGCGTACCGATTGAGAAATGGAGCCAGGAGTTACTGGCCACCCATCTCATCGAACAGGGCATTGTTGATTATATCTCTAGCTCTACGGTGAGCGATTTTTTAAAATCAGCACGCCGTAACTCCCCACCGGAGTACGTATTACGAATGCCCGCAGATCGATGACTGGCAGAAGTTTGCTCAAGTCGTGGAGCAGCTTTGTCAACTCAATGGTCTGGCCGGGGAGCTTGGTGAGCAGCACGACATCGAGCTTTACAGTGCGGATGAAAAGTGTGGCATGCAGGCCCTAGAACGAACGGCTGCCGACCTACCCGCCGCCCCGGCCCACGTCCGTCGACGGGAGTGTAACTACATCCGTCACGGTACCCAGAGCCTAATGGCGGCCCTGCATGTAGCCAGTGGTGAGGTCTGTGCCTCCATCGGTCAGACGCGGACCGAAAGTGATTTTGTGAGTTTTATCGAATGGGTGATGGCAGAGCTGCCCCCCCAGAAAAAAGCGGTCTTCGTCCTCGACCAGCTCAACACCCATAAGTCAGAAAGTCTGGTCCGGCTGATGGCCCGGCTAAACGGGGATGAGCAGGACTTGGGACAAAAGGGCAAGTCGGGGGTGCTGCACAGCATGGTCACGCGTATGAAGTACTTGCAGGGACCTTCGTTGGACGATGTGCGCAGCCAAAGCCAACGAATCCGCTTCGTTTACACCCCCAAACATTGTTCGTGGCTCAACGTGGTGGAGGGGTGGTTCAGCGGTTTGCAGAACCGACTGCTGAGCTTGGTGAGTTGTCAAAGTGTAACGGAGTTGGCCGATCGGGTACTGGAATACGTAGCCTACTACAACGAAAACTGGGCTAAGAAAATCAATTGGCGCAAAGTCAAAAAAGCGGATATTGATTTGCTAGTCAAGAAAACTCGTAAACTTGTAACAAAACTTACCGGCTAGTCCACTAGTTCCCGCAGAGCGGCTTTGGTGGCCCGGTAGCGCTCCCGCTTTTCTACGACTACGGGGGCAGCGGCCCGTACCCGGCAATCCGCGATGGGGCAGCGCTCGCAGGTGGTGTTGACCACGACGCGGGGGATGGCGGGGTCGTCCAGAAAAGCGACCGTTTCACGTAGAGCGTCAGTTATGAGTAGACCTAGCGTAACGCTCACATTTTTGCCCTCGCGGGGGTAATCGGTACGGGCCAACGTAATACAGAGGTACTCATCGTCTGTGCCGTAGTAGTGGCTACGCTGGGCCTCGATGCGAAGATTTTCGCGGGGGTCGGCGCTGAGCTCGCGCAGCAGGTGCAGACTCACCCAGCGGCGGCAGTAGTGCTCGGCCAGCCCGTTCTCGTGGGGGTGGTGACGGCGGTTGAGGTGCAGCTCCTTGTCGATGATGAAATGGTCGGTGCCACGGTCGTGGACGAAGCGCAGGAAGAACAGCTCCGGCAGGCCGAAGAATTGCGGGATGACGTTCGTGAGCCGGTGGTAGAACATCTCCGGCGTAGCGTTGAAGCGCTGCATGAGCCCCCGAAAGGCTACCGCATCCCACTGGGGTAAAGCAAAAAATTCACGTAGCTCTCGTGTAAATGGCTCTAGGGGCAGATGCAGGGCGACGCTGAAGTAAGTGGCCTTACTGTGATTTAGCACTTCTTCGAAGACGCGCCCCTTAAGGATACTACTGGTATTGGCGCGCTCGGTTAGCTTGAGGTGATTGAAGGCCAGCTCCTTGCCGAACTGGAAGCCGCGCTGTACGGCGGTGAGCTTACCGTTGAGGAGTAGCCGGCCCGTGGCGGGTTGGTACACGGAGCGTAGGCCGGCCAGGGCGGGCTCGTGGTCGAGCCCGTCGGGCACGATCTCGTAGCCGAAGCGGTCCTCGAGTAGCTCGCCCAGGATGCGGGGGGGCAGCGGACGGATGGCGGGAAGCTTATACTGTCCGGCGAAGCTGACCACGGCCTGCTCTAGCTCGGGGAAGTAGTTGGCGTTGAGCTCCAGGTAGGAGCGTAGGGCGGCGAAGTAGAAGTTCTCCTCCCGTAAGGCGTAGCTGCGGCTGATCTCCAGTAGGGTGCTGATGAAGGCACCGACCTGTAGGGGGGCGGCGGCAATGATCTCGGCCACCTTGCTGAGCTCGATGCCGAAGAGCTCCAGGGGGAGTTCGTTGAGGAAGTTGCTCTGTAGGAGTTGGCTCACGGGAGCGAGTTCGCGGCCTAGCTCGCCGTCCGTCAGCTCGGCGGTAGTGGTACCCAAAGCTCCGGCCAGGCTATCTACCTTCTCCAATTTGGGGAACTTCTTGCCTTTCTCAATCTCATTGAGGTAGGAAAGCGAGATGCCCGTAGCCTTCGAGAGCTGGTCGAAACTGTAGCTCCGCTGCTGGCGTAGTTGCTTGACCTTCAGTCCGAAAATGATGCGCTCGTTGGCGGTCTTTGCCCTCATCGTCGGGGCAATTTACACTATACGGGGCGAATTTTCGCTTATTCCCACTCTAGCGTTTCCACGATGCGAAAGATGTCGTCCTTCACGTACGCGATCACCGGACCAAGGGAGTCGGGATTCGGCTGGGTCTCAAAGTAGAGCGCCCCGCGCAGGAAGTGCTCCGTGCTATCGGTCAGGAAGAACTGAAAGGGGCTGGCTGCCGGCCCGGCAATGTCGAAGGCCACGCCGTGCACCCGCGCGGAGTCGCGGTGGATCACGATCTCCTGAATGTCGCTGGCCCGCTGGTTGTGTACGCCCACCAGTTGGAAAGCCTCGTCGCGTAGCTCCTCCCACTGCTCCGGGCTCGAGATCGGGTAGTACGAAAAGTGTAGCGTGCCGTTGAGCTGGGGCGCTAGTTTGAGATTAAACCAGCAGGGATCGGCCGGCGCCTCGTCGAAGTAGCTTGTCTCCTGCACCAGCCTAGTCGAGGCCGGCCGCTCGAAGGTGAAGTTGCAGTAGTCGGCCCCCAGGGCGGTATACTGCCGGTCGGGATAGTCGACCCGGGGGTAGGACCGGGGCTTGGGTACGGGCGGGGTATCGTCGCCACAACCAGTATGAAAAAGAAAAAGGCCCACGAGCATCAGCATACGCATGGGTAGCTAACGCCCGGGGCCTGGATAAGGATTGTGGGGTTGTCGGTTTACTTCCAGTCGCTGCACATGATACCGGCGGCGGACTTTACAATGACCTGTTGGCGCAAGACTTTGCCCTGCTTGACCGTCAGCAGGTAACGGCCGGCGGGCACATCGCGCAGTTGCATACTCAGCGCATAGCCGTTATGCTCCTTTATGCGGGTCTGGTAATGGGTGGTGCCGTCGAGCTGCTGCAGGGTGATGACGGTACGCTGCTTCTGTAGATTGACCAGCTTCAGATCGAGGCGAAAGTCTTTCACCTGGGTGCGGGCCACCAGCGGATTGGTGACACCGTCGACGGTAGCACCTGCATAAGCGGGGTTAAATGCAGTAGCAAAGAGGACGAGGAATAAAAGAGATTTCATGATACATAATTTAACTGCTGCGGGAGCAGAATGAAGTAATACCACGAAAGTCAAGTCTCCCGCTAAAAGGGCCAACTTTTACCGATCAACCGGCCGCGTCATCCGACGAGTATTAGCTCCAGTCGCTGCACAGTACCGTGCCCCGCTGCTTAGCCAGGATGGATTACGGATTGTCGACTAATTTGCACCATTCGGTCAATCGCGCGTTGGATCTACATGCAACTGACGGACGTAACCCTCGACGGCCTGGACCAGACGGCCAAACTGGAGCTACTGCACCTGCTACTCAATGATCTGCACCGCAACGGTTCGGTGAGCACCGAGACCATGATGAGTATTGCCAGCGACGTTATGCTACTGGAATACCGGGAGGACCAGGACCTCCTCTGTTTTGACTGCATGGACCACGAACTCGAAGAAGAATGAAGCGCGGAGAAATTTGGCTGATCAACCTCGATCCTACCGTTGGTGCCGAAATTGCTAAGAAACGCCCCGCCCTCATCATCAGCGAAGACGGTATCGGCCGCCTGCCGCTGCGTATCGTCGCCCCCATCACTAACTGGAAACCCCATTACCGTGTCGTGCCCTGGATGGTGCACTTGCCGAGCGACGAGGTGACCCATCTGGATAAGGAAAGCTCGGCCGACTGCTTCCAGACGCGCAGCATCAGCGAAAAGCGTATGCTCCAGAAGATCGGCCAGGCTACCGACGAGCAGATGGCTCTGGCCGTGCGGGGGCTGGAATTCGTCTTTGGCCTTTAACCATTGGACGCTTTAAAAGCTTCCAACGGTTTGACACCAGTCAATTATGGAACAACTCGACAAACCTACCGACCTCCTCCAGCAACTGCGCACCTTCGATATCTTCCAGGGGGTAGACGACGTGGCCCTGCGGTGGCTCATCGACCAGTCGACCTACGTGATGTACCCTAAGGACAGTATGATCTTCCGTAACGAGGAGAAGGTCGATCATATGCAGGTGATGCTCCGGGGGGGCTACGTGATCCGCCGCGACAGTGAGGGCCGCAAGCAGGAGCTCGGTATCTGGAAGGCGCCCTACGTATCCGGTGTCTTACCCTTCAGCCGTATGAAGGAGACGCTGTCCGAGGGGGTGTGCATCGCCGACACCTACGTGCTCCTCCTACACAAGGACTGCTTCGTCGAAATGGTCAACACCAGCTACGACCTTACCCAGGCCCTGGTAGCAGTGATGACCAACCGGGTACGCGACTTCCAGCAAATGCGCCTCATGGATGAAAAGCTCATGGCCCTGGGTAAGATGAGCGCCGGCCTGGCTCACGAGCTCAATAATCCGGCCTCTGCCATGGTACGCGCTAGCCGGGAACTCCACAAACACCTCGTACAGACGCCCGAGCGCTTCAAATCGGTGGTGACGATGCGGGTGACCCCGGAATCGGTCGATGAGGTGAATGGGGTGCTCTTCGATCGCATTAAGTATGCCAAAGATAGCGAGGAGCTCAGTCTGATGGAGCGCGAGGAGCGCAGCGACGAGCTCACCGACTGGCTGGAAGATCACGGCGTTACCGAGCTGGACCGTATCGTGGATACCTTCGTCGATTACGGTTTCGAGGAGCAGCACTTCGAGGCTATCGCCGCAGCGATTCCCGCGGAGGCCGTCGAGCCCGTCATGTGGTGGATCGAGACCAATCTAACCACGGAGACCCTGGTCGGTGAAATCCAGACCGCCAGCGGCCGCATCGCTGAGCTCGTCAAGTCGATCAAGACCTACAGTCACATGGACCAGGAGCCCAGCCTGGATATGGTCGACGTGCACGAGGGCATCAAGTCGACCGTGACGATGCTCACCCACGCGATCAAGAAAAAAAACGTTACGCTCTGTAAGGACCTGGCCCACGACCTACCCCGCGTCAAAGCGCTGGCCGGTGAGCTCAATCAGGTATGGACCAACCTACTCTCCAACGCGATCGATGCCCTGCCCGAGCGCAACGGCGACCTCATCATCCGTACCTTTCAGGAGCGCGACTGCGTGTGCGTGGAGATCGAGGACAACGGTCCCGGCATCCCTGAAGCCATCCAGAGCCGGGTCTTCGAGCCCTTCTTTACCACCAAGGGCATCGGAGAAGGTACCGGTATGGGACTGGACATCGTGCGCCGCGTTATCGACCACCACAACGGCTCGGTACAACTAGAAAGCGAGCCCGGGCGGACGGTATTTCGGGTCTGCTTCCCGGTCCAGTAGGCGATTCGTAGCTTGAGGTTGTTTCACCTATACCGCACCTGCGACCCCGCCCCTTATTCCTCCTCAGGCCGCATGTAACACTTACCCCACCCGCCTCCCGAACTACCCACTCCCATGGCCAGAGACCGCAACCCCATCATCCTTTCCGTCGACGACGACCAGCAGGTGCTGCGCTCGCTGAAGCGTGACCTGCGCAATCAGTATAAGGACGCCTACCGCATCATCAGCACTGACAGCGCCCGGGAGGCCCTGGAGGCCGTAAAGGAGCTCAAGAAAAAGGGGGAAGTCGTGGCGCTCTACCTCTCCGACCAGCGGATGCCCGAGATGCTGGGCGTGGATTTTCTAGAGAAGGCAAAGCCCTTCTTCCCGCTCGCCAAACGCGTCTTGCTCACCGCCTATAGCGATACCGACGCAGCCATCAAGGCCATCAACGACGTACAGCTCGACTACTACCTGATGAAGCCCTGGGACCCGCCGGAGGAGAAGCTCTACCCGGTGCTGGACGAGCTGCTGGAAGACTGGAAACTCAGCTACCGCCCCGAGTTTCGGGGCATCCACGTGGTGGGCTACCAGTACTCCCCCAAGTCGCACAACATTAAAGATTGGATGGCCGCTAACCTGCTCAATTACCGCTGGGTGGATGCGCGCAGTCCACAGGGTAAGGACATGATGGAGCTGCACGACTGCGAGGTGAAGGACCTGCCGCTGGTGATCTTCGAAGATGGTAGTAGCCTGGCCGACTCCAAACTGGACGCCATCGCCGAAAAGCTAGGCATGAGCGCTACGGCCAGTGAGGAACTATACGATGTGATCATCATCGGCTCCGGCCCCTCGGGGATGGCCGCAGCGGTGTACGGTGGCTCCGAGGGCTTACACACCCTGGTGGTCGAAAAGCGGGCACCGGGCGGGCAGGCCGGCAGTAGCAGCCGCATCGAAAACTACCTGGGCTTCCCCAGTGGCCTATCGGGCTCGGAGCTGACGCGGCGGGCCATGGCCCAGACCCTGCGCTTCGGGGTGGAGGTAGTGAGCCCCCGCGAGGTCACCCACATCAGGATTCAGGACGACTACAAAATCCTGACCCTCGACGACGACAGCCAGGTGAAGACCAAGTCGGTCATCCTCACCACCGGGGTAGAGTACCGCAAGTTGCCGGCTGAGGGGGCCGATAAGTTCAATGGAGCCGGCGTGTACTACGGTGCGGCGATGACCGAGGCCAAGGCCTGCGAAAATCAGCAGGTCTTCATAGTGGGCGGCGGCAATAGTGCCGGGCAGGGGGCGGTGTACCTCTCCAAATTCGCCAGCCACGTTACTATCTTAGTGCGCAAACCCGACCTTACGAGTACCATGTCGAGCTACCTCATCGACCAGATCGACGCCATCGACAACATCACGGTACGGGGCTTCCGGGAGGTGGTCAAGGTGTGTGGCGATGACGACCACGTACAGCGCCTAGTGCTCAAGAACACCGAAGACGAAAGCACCTACGAGGTCGAGGCTGACGCCCTATTCATCTTCATCGGCGCCCGCCCCCGCACCGAGTGGCTCGAGAGCGGGCAAATCATGACCGACAAACGCGGCTTCATCATCACCGGCCCCGACCTACTGGCCACCGCCGAGCGCCGCAAGGGCTGGCCCCTGGAGCGCAACCCCTTCCTCCTGGAGACCTGCCAGCCGGGAATTTTCGCCGCCGGCGACGTGCGCAGTGGGGCAATGAACCGGGTGGCTAGCGCGGTGGGTGAGGGGGCTATGGCGATTAAGTTTGTGCATGCTTATCTGGCAGAGCATTAGTAGATCGCCTTCGGCGAGTTAGACACTGCGCTGGTTAGACGCCTGCGGCTGGTTAGACGCCTGCCGGCTAGTTAGACGCCTTCGGCTGGTTAGACGCCTGCCGGCTGTTAGACGGTCTAACCAGCGCAGCGTCTAACCAGCGATAGCGTCTAACCAGCCGAAGGCGTCTACCCTG
>NZ_CBDCCH010000003.1:0-18518 GCF_965214665.1 Neolewinella sp.
AGTTCACAAGTATAGCCTCGATTAATTCTCCTGAATAGATGAACCTATTAGAGTAAATAAATTCTATGGATAGTTCTACATCTCCCGATAAGGAACTATATACTTCGAAAGGAATCTTTTTGACATCGTCCAAATCAACTAACATCGCGTAAAATGGTATTCCTATCCTATCAACCTTGTGATCAGTCATCATCGAGTTAACTAAAGCAACATCCTTAGTAAACAACTTGAATAGCTGCTCATTAAAAACATCGTTGCTGATATAGACTAAATATCCATCATGAAAGGGATTAATATCAATTATTTGCGCCGAGGCCAATAATTGTTGTCCTTCTGATAGCACACCTAAGGCCTCAATTGTAAATTCAAGATGACAAGTATCCATTAGTACCTGCGGTTTATATTTTTCGTTGAGTTCTGAAATCAGCTTACTCTCCTTATTTTCTCGAATTTCAGATTGGCTTTCCGACGTTCCACAGGATGATAAAACTAAAGTTAACATGATGTGAGTAAGCAGTGTTTGAATATTCATTGCTTATTGTATTTGTCTATTTGACATTAAAGCCTAGGATCAAAATTTCGGTAGACCAAAGAGTTTCACTTTAATACATAGCTAAATCTTGGCAACCAATTAGTCAGCTACTTTACTTTTCCATGTACTGAGAAGTATACATCCGGAAACCATCGATAACCCTAACAGAATTGGAGCATTTGAAGCGCTTGCATCACCTCTGGTTAACCAAATAGTTGAAATGCTACGTATCTCCTTGCTTAGAAAGTATATTTCATACATTTCGGCAAGAGCGATTATAGCACCTAGAATACCTACCGTTGTCAAAGCTAAGCCAAGAACTAGGTTGATGTAGTTATCCTTCACAAATTATATTTTAGTTTACGCACTAAAGATAAGCTATGTCAGATGAATAAACCATGAGGGGCATGAGCAAAACAGAGCAACCAGCTATGTCTACTCTCGGAAAGGGGGCAGCGCGGCGGCATGGGCCAAAACCGACCAGCGGGAGCTTTTGGACCATTGTCCGCCGTGCTGACACCATCAACCATCGAAGCGAGTGGCTTTGCTTCTCACATCTGAATAGTCGTCATCACCTTACGTCTTCCTTTTTTGTTGCAACAGGTTTCCGTTGCTCTGCGGGTTTTTCTCGTGGCCCCTAAAGGGCCATGTCGCCCAACACCAACGCACCCGCATTGCACATAACCCCCCCATCCCCACGCAATTATTGACACATCCACCCAACCCCCCGCCGTGTTCACGCAATGATCCATTCCCCCCCGGTCCCGGTTGACGTGAACACACCCATTGACGCATACACGCATATCCGCACCCACGGCTTCGCCCTCTAAGCGTCGAAACGCCCACCCAAACTACCCCGGCAGCTAGCTCGATCAACACGCCCCCAATCTACGAATTCAGGCTTAGTTGGGCTCCATGGGGTGCAAAGACCCTGGCTGCTTGTAGGTGCCGTCCGATCAACCCAGCCTGCACCCGCGCCCCCGCCCCCCCCTACAGCTAATAGCGGAGGTAAAATCTACCCAAGCCATACCTTACACGGTCCAGCAACGCCCCTCCCTATGCGCTACTTTATACTCTTCCTTCTCTTCTGCTTCTTCCTTCCCCTCCCCGCCCAGGAAAAAGACAATAAAGAAACCCCCACCATCGCCACCAAAACGGAGGGGATGGAGCGACAAACCGGCTTTTACACCTACTACTACGCCCCCGACGAAGGCAAGGTGTACCTACTGCTCGACCGTACCGACGAGGACTTCCTCTACGTCAATAGCCTAGCCGCCGGACTGGGCAGCAACGACATCGGCCTGGACCGTAACCAGCTGGGCAACACCCGCGTCGTGTTCTTCACCCGGGTGGGACCAAAGGTGCTACTACAGCAACGCAACCTCGACTACCGCGCCGTATCCGATAACCCGGCGGAAGCGCAGAGCGTGGAGGAGGCCTTTGCGCAGTCGGTGGTAGAAGGATTCAAGGTAGTGGCCAAGAGCGGCGATACGGTACTGATCGACCTGACGCCCCTACTGCTGAGCGACGCCCACGGAGTAGCCGCCCGCCTCAAGAAAGCAAAGGAAGGGACCTATAAAGTGAGCGAAGACCGCAGCGCGCTGTACCCCGAACGGACCAAGAACTTCCCCGAAAACACCGAGTTCGAGGCCACGATCACCTTCACCGGAGAACCGACGGGCCGCAACATCGGCAGCGTAGCCCCGAATAGCGAGAGCTTCACCCTGCGGATGCACCATAGCTTCGTGCGACTGCCGGACGATGGCTACCAGCCCCGCCCCTTCGACCCCCGCTCGGGCTACTACCCCACGAGCTACGCCGACTACGCCACACCGATCGACCAGCCGCTGGTGAAACGCTTCATCACCCGGCACCGACTGGAAAAAAAGGACCCCACGGCGGCGGTAAGCGAGCCGGTCGAACCCATCGTGTACTACCTCGACCGTGGTGCGCCCGAGCCGGTTAAGACGGCCCTGCTCGAAGGAGCCCGCTGGTGGAATGAAGCCTTCGAAGCAGCCGGCTACCGGGACGCCTTCCGCGTAGAAGTGTTACCCGAAGACGCCGACCCCCTCGACGCGCGCTACAACGTCATCAACTGGGTACACCGCAGCACGCGGGGCTGGAGCTACGGCAGCTCGGTGACCGATCCACGCACCGGGGAGATCATCAAGGGGCACGTGCTGCTGGGGAGCCTGCGGGTACGACAAGATTTTCTGATCGCCCAGGGACTCATCGCCGCCTACGGACAGGACGGCACCACCCCCGATCCCCGCCTGGAGGAGATGGCCCTGGCCCGCTTGCGGCAACTGAGCGCCCACGAGGTCGGCCATACCCTGGGTCTGGCGCACAACTTCGCTGCCAGCACCAATGACCGCTCCTCGGTGATGGATTACCCCCACCCCTACATCACGCTTACGGACGCCGGCGAGATGGACTTCAGCCAGGCCTACACCGCCGGCATCGGTGCCTGGGATGAGCAGACTATCAAGTACGGCTACACCGACTACCCCGATGCCACCGCCGAATCCGCCGGACTGGCCACGGTACTCGCCGAGAGTGAGCAGTTAGGCCTACGCTACATCAGCGACTCCGACGCCCGCCCCCAGGGCAGCAGCCAGCCCCAGGCCCACCTCTGGGACAACGGTAGCGACCCCGTAGCCGAAATGGACCGCCTGCTGGAACTGCGTAGGGTGGCGCTGAAGAAATTTAGCGAGCAGAATATCCCGGTCGGTGCGCCGCTCTCCGAGCTCGAAAGCGTGCTGGTGCCGGTCTACCTTATGCACCGCTACCAAGTAGAGGCTGTGGCGAAAATGATCGGTGGCTACGAATACGACTACGGGGTGCGGGTAGCGGGTGAGACCCCAAAGTATGTACCCACCAACCCCGAGGAACAGCAAAGTGCCGTCACTAAGCTCCTGGAAACGCTCTCCCCCAAGACGCTCATGCTCCCGACGGATCTCGAGCGGCTTATCCCGCCCCCCGCCATGGGTTACGGGCGCGACCGCGAGCTCTTCACCTCCCAGAACGGCGGCGGACTGGACCCCCTTGCTATGGCGCAGTCAGCCACCGACAATACCCTGACCTTCCTGCTACACCCCGACCGGTTGGCCCGCATCGTCGAGCAGCACGCCATGTACAGCAGTGTCAACCTGCCCGATCTGGATGCCTACCTGAGCAAAATCACGGACTACATCCAGCAGCAGGCACGCGACAACCGCAGGGAGCCCTACGCCCTACGGGTCAGCGAGATGAACGAGCGAAGACTGGCCCACCACCTGATCCAGTTGGCCGCCAACAAAACGATCAGCGGAGCAGTGACGGCGGCGGCCCACGGGGCACTGCGCGAGCTTCGACGGCCCTCCGGTACGGAGTTGACAGCCAATGAGGAGTACGTCGATCACCTGGTGCGTAGCTACCTGGCCAATCCCGAGAGCTACGAGCCGGTAGTAGTGCCGGACCTACCGGATGGCTCGCCTATAGGAGATTAGGCATACGAGGACACTTCAAACATTTTGTTAGTTAATTCCAATTCCGTATCTTCGCACGCGGCCAGGACGTCACAGTAGGGCGCGTCCGCAGGTGCAATGAAATTCGGTAAGCAGCAGATGGAAAATCAACACGGCATAGAAACCACCCCCGACGACCGGGTCACCGGACTCAAAGGGATGTACGAGGACTACTTTCTGGACTACGCCAGCTACGTCATCCTGGAACGGGCCGTACCCGCCATCGAGGACGGCCTCAAACCCGTACAGCGCCGCATCCTCCACGCCCTTAAGGAAATGGACGACGGCCGCTACCACAAGGTGGCCAACGTGATCGGCCAAACCATGCAGTACCACCCCCACGGGGATGCCGCCATCGGCGACGCGCTGGTCAACCTAGGGCAGAAAGACCTGCTGATCGACCCCCAGGGCAACTGGGGTAACACGCTAACTGGAGACAGCGCTGCCGCCAGCCGCTACATCGAGGCCCGACTGACGAAGTTTGCCCTCGACGTGGTTTTCAATCCGCAGACCACCGAGTGGCAGTTGAGCTACGACGGGCGGAAGAAGGAGCCCATCAATCTGCCCATGAAGTTCCCCATGCTGCTGGCGCAGGGAGCGGAGGGCATCGCGGTGGGACTGAGCACCAAGATCCTACCCCACAACTTCATCGAGCTCTGTAAGGCGAGTATCAAAGTGCTGGAGGGTAAGAAGGTGAAGATCTACCCCGACTTCCCAACCGGCGGTACCATCGACGTGAGCGACTATCAGGGTGGCAAGCGGGGCGGACGGGTCAAGATCCGCGCTACGATTGAGAAGATCGACAGCAAGTACATCGCCATTCGGGAGGTGCCCTACGGCATGACCACCCAGACGCTGATCGATTCCATCATCAAGGCCAACGATAAGGGAAAGATCAAGATCAAAAAGGTGGTCGACAATACGGCCGCCGAGGTGGAGCTCCTGATCGAGCTGGCCCCGGGCATCAGTCCGGACGTGACCATCGACGCCCTCTACGCCTTTACGGGTTGCGAACTCTCCGTTTCCCCCAACGCCTGCGTGATCATCGAGGGCGATAAGCCGCATTTCATCACGGTGGAGGAGATCCTACAGGTCAACACCGAGCAGACGAAGGAATTGCTACGGCAGGAGCTCCTCATCCGCCAGCAGGAGCTCGAGGAGAAGATCCACTTCGCCAACCTGGAGAAGATCTTTATCGAACAGCGCATCTACCGCGACATCGAGGAGGCCGAGAGCTTCGAGCAGGTGCTGGAGATCATCCGCGCCGGACTGAAAAAGTACGTGCGGGAGCCAGAGGAAAAGAAGAAACGGAACGACCAGCGGTTACTGCTCCTACGCGACATAAGCGAAGAAGACATTACCCGCCTGACCGAGATCCGCATCAAGCGCATCTCCAAATACAACAGTTTCAAGGCCGACGAGCTGATGGCCAAGCTAGAGGAGGAACTCGCCCAGGTCCGCCACGACCTCGAGCACCTCACCGACTACGCCATCGCCTGGTACCAGGGCCTGCTCGACAAGTACGGCAAGGGGCGGGAGCGCAGGACGCAGATCTCCACCTTCGAGAAGGTAGAGGTGGCTGCCGTTGCCGCCAACAACACCAAGCTCTACGTCGACCGCAAGGAGGGCTTTGTGGGCCAATCGCTCAAGAAGGAGGAGTTCGTCTGTGACTGCTCGGACGTGGACGACATCATCGTTTTCCGCCGCGACGGTACCATGCAGGTGACCCGCATCGCCGATAAGACCTTCGTGGGCAAGGACATCCTCCACGTCAACGTCTGGAAGAAGGGCGACGAGCGCACCACCTACAACATGGTCTATCTCGACGGCAAGACCGGCCGGGCCATGGCCAAGCGCTTCAACGTCACGGCCATCACCCGCGACCGCGAGTACGATCTGACCAAAAAGCACAAGGGCTCCAAAATGCTCTACTTCAGCGCCAACCCCAACGGTGAGGCCGAGATCGTCACTGCCCAGATGAGTCAATCCGCCAAGGCCCGGCAGAAGTCTCAGGACTTTGACTTCGCCGACTTGGCCATCAAGAGTCGTGGCGCGGCCGGCAACATCATGACCCGCTACCCGGTGCGCAAGATCACCCTCAAGGAGGTTGGTAAGAGCACCCTGGGCGCCATGAAGGTCTGGATGGACGAGGTCAGCGGCCGCCTCAACCTCGACGGACGCGGCCAGTATCTTGGTGGCTTCGATACCGGCGACTATCTCCTGGCCGTATACCAAGACGGCAGCTACGAGCGCGAGGAGCTCGACCTTACCCGCCGCTATGATCCGAGCAATCTCTACTTCATTGGTAAGCACGAGGAGGACATGGTCATCAGCGCCGTCTACTACGAAGGCGAGCGTGGCGTGACCCTCGTAAAGCGCTTCAACATCGAGACCAGCTCCCCCGGCCAGGCCTTCAACTACCTCAGTGACCACAAACAGACCAAGCTCTACCTGGCCAGCGTACATCCCGCCCCGGAGGTACGCTACACCTGGCGCGAGAAACGGGAGAAACACGAAAAAACCGTAGTCCTGAGCGACTTCATCGACGTCAAGGGCTGGAAGGCGCTGGGTAATAAACTGCACGACGGTAAGCTGGTCAGCATCAAAGAGCTCAATGAGCCCTTTGTACCAATTGAGGAGGAAGCAGTTCCCGCAAAGAAGCCCTCCACCCCCAAAGCCAGCAGCAACGGCAAAGCTAAAGCCAACGGCCGCATTAAACCCGGCGACACCATTGAGCTCGACTTCTAGTATTGCAGTACAATGCTGCCTCCGGCAGCGCCAGCAAAATGCAGCCTCTGGCTGCGCTTATTCTCGACTTTATGGGTCGACAATCTACCCGCCACAAGTACCGCAGCCGCGGTGATAAAAACCGGGCTACCGCCCGGGCGGTACGGCTCGTGTTGCTGGCGGCGATGCTTTTCGGACTGTTCATGCTGGTGCGGCACCTGGTCCGCTGGTGGCCCTATTATGCTTCGTACTTTCAGTAGCAGCTCCCGGCTCGGCCCCCGCACGGCTCCCGGCTTCCAGCCGGGGCGACCGGGCCGTGGAGGCCCGGCAAGTGAGCCGTACAGGTGCTACACTAGCCACCGCGCTCGTAGAGCGCGCGGCACAGCGCCTCGATAGCTATCGGGGGAGGCAGCTTCGTACGGACCCCTACCGCAGATCCAAGATATTTCCCATCCGAAAGCACTTCCGGCACCGCGCCTCGTACTCATCCCGCTCCCCCAGCACCACCGTATCCGTATTCGGGCTAAGGCGGTAGGAGTGGGTGGCCAGGTTGCCACAGTGGCTACAGATGGCGTGTACCTTAGTGATGTACTCGGCCACCGCCAATAGATCGCACATAGGGCCGAAGGGCTGACCACGAAAGTCCATGTCGAGGCCGGCGATGATAACGCGCTTACCGCGGTGAGCGAGCTCCTGGGTGTGCTTGACCACGTCGCGATCGAAAAACTGCGCCTCGTCGAGGCCGATAACGGTGACCTCTTTAGCCACCTCCAGTAGCTGAGCTGACTGGGTAATCGGCATAGCCACGAAGGAGTTGCTATCGTGGGAGACCACACTCTCTTCCGCATACCGGGTATCGATGCTAGGCTTGTAAACGGCCACCTGCTGACCGGCAATACGCGCCCGCTTCAGCCGGCGGATCAGCTCCTCGGTCTTACCCGAAAACATGGAGCCACAGATAACTTCCAACCAGCCGCTGCGTTGACCGCTGAAATGAGGTTCTAAAAACATACGCGCCGCCGTACTTTGGCCGGCGAAGGTACCACAAAAGCTAGAGGCCCATGCCCCCAATTCCCAAAGCCGACCGGCTCCTGCGCCGCATCACCACCTTGCACGAGCAGCTACAGCAGGACGACGACAGCCCCTCCCGCCTGGAGCGTGACCTGATGCTGGGCTACCTACGGGAGTTCTACACCGTATACGCCGGGCTCGATGAACCAAAAGAAAAACCGAAGCCAGAAGAAGAAACTGCCCCCGAGCGTATCAGTGCCCCTTCCCCACAGCCGGCACCTGCGCCCCCGCCACCCGCCGCGCCCCAACCTGTAATCACCCCGCCGCCGCCCTCCTCGCCGAATTTTGATGCCCCACCCCCCGTGCCGAACGCTCCCGTACCCCCCCCGCCCGCCCCTACCTTCACGGCCCACACCGCACGCGTAGAACCAATGATCTCCGACCGGCCCGCCCCGAACCCCCCGCAGCCGGCCCCCGCTTCCAACCTGAGCCCCGAGGTGGAGGCACTGTTTGAGGAGAAAGACCAGAGCGGTATCGCCGGCCGTATGATGCGCCAGCGGGTCACCGACCTCAACCGGGCGCTGAGCATCAACAACCGGGTGCTATTCGCCAATAAGCTTTTCGACGGCAACGAAGGACTCAACGAGGCGCTCAAGACCCTCAACCTACGCGGCAGCTTCGCCAACGCCAAACCCCTGCTGATCGACCTAGCCCAGCAGCACGACTGGGCGCGCGAAGACCGGCAGGAAACCGCCCGGGAATTTATCGACCTGGTACGGCGGCGGTATGCTTAGGCGCATCGGTATCACCCTTGGCGTACTCTGCGTCTTGGTCTGTGGCTATCTGTACCTGCAGGCACTCGGGTCGCAGAACGCCCCCCCAACCGGCGCGGTGGATGCCCCGCCGGTCGACTCCCTTACCATCGCCTTCGGTAGTTGTAACCGACAGACCGCGCCACAAACCTACTGGAATACAATCGCCAGTCACCGGCCGGCCGCCTGGCTCTGGTTAGGGGATAACATCTACTCCGATACCGACGATATGGTGCGGATGCAGGCCGACTACGCCACGCTGAAAAACGCGGCAGCTTACACCGCCTTCGTGGAAACTACGCCCCTGATCTACGGAGCCTGGGACGACCACGACTACGGAAAAAACGACGCGGGGAAGGAATGGCCGGTCAAGGAAGAAGCCAAGACGCTAATGCTAGATTTCCTCGACGTACCCGCTGCCGCGGAGGTAAGGCAGCACGCCGGCACCTATCAAACCTACGCTATCGGTGGGGTAAAGGTGCTGCTGCTGGACACCCGGTACTTCCGCGATGCCCTGGCCCCGCCCTCCCGACCGGGCGACCGCTACGGGGCCAACCCCGACGGTGATATCCTGGGAGAAACCCAGTGGGCCTGGCTCGAAGACCAACTACGCAACAGCACCGCCGGGGCTCACCTCATCGCTAGTAGCATCCAAGTGCTACCCACCGACCATGGCTACGAAAAGTGGGCCAACTTCCCCGCCGCCCGGGCCCGATTGCTACGGCTCCTCCGGGAGGTCCGCCCCGCCCTGCCCCTGCTACTGAGCGGCGACCGGCACCTGGCAGAATTCAGTATGGACAGCCTCGGCGACTACCACGTCTACGAGATGACCTCCAGCGGCCTTACCCACGCATACGAGGATGCCAGGGAGCCTAATGATAAGCGCCTCGGACCCCTGATCACCGAGCGCAACTTCGGTGTATTACACTACACCGCCGGCCCCAATGGCCCCCGCCTGCGCGCCGAAGTACGGGCCATCGACAACAACGCCGTGCTTTCTACGCTTGAACTGCCAAACAGCTCTATGCCCCGTACCCTCAAGCCCTGCCCCGACTCCCCCAACTGCGTCAGTACCCAGACCGACCAGCCGAAGAAAAAACGCGATCCCATCCCCTTCACGGGTACCGCCGCGGAGGCCACCGCCCGCCTTAAAAAGCTACTAGCCGATACGCCCCGCACCACACTGGTCGAGAAAGACGATAATTACCTCCACTACACCTTCAAGACCTGGCCGATCCCCTACATCGACGACGTGGAATTCATCGTCGATCCGGAGGCCAGAGTGATCCACTACCGCAGCGCCAGTCGGGTGGGGCACAGCGACCTGGGCGTGAACGGACGGCGGATGGCCAAGGTGGTAGCCGCGTTCGCCGCGGAGTAACCGTCGGACGGTTGGGCGATCACCGGGGTATCTCGATGCCCTGCAAAATCTCCTTAATCACGTCCCGCGTCCCGAAACCCTCCATCTCGCGCTCCGGCGTGAGAATGATGCGGTGGTTGAGGGCGGGGAAGGCTACCAACTGAATATCATCGGGGGTAACGAAGTCGCGGCCGGCCAGGGCAGCTACAGCTTTTGACAGGCGCAGAATGGCGAGCGAGGCCCGCGGACTAGCCCCCAAATAGAGATCGGGGTGAGTACGCGTACGGTACACCACGGCGGCAATGTAGTCGAGCAATTCATCGCGGATGAACACTTTTTCCACCACCGCCCGGTACTCCGCTACCTGGGCCTTGCTCAGTACGGCTCGCACCTCCTCCTGCTGCCGCTGCATAAAATCACTCCGAAAGCGGTACAGAATATCCCGTTCCTCGGTCTGGTCCGGGTAGTCGACCACCACCCGCACGAGGAAGCGGTCCAGCTGGGCTTCCGGCAGGCGGTAGGTACCCTCCTGTTCGATGGGGTTCTGAGTGGCGATGACGAAGAAGGGGTCGGGCAGGCTATGCGTCGTGCCGTCGACCGTCACCTGCTGCTCGGCCATCACCTCAAAGAGGGCGGCCTGGGTCTTGGCCGGTGCGCGGTTGATCTCGTCGATCAGGATCAGGTTGCCGAATACCGGGCCGCGGTTGAAGACGAAGCGGGCGTCGGTAGAGTTGAGCACGGTGGTACCGGTCACGTCGCTGGGCATCAGGTCGGGCGTGAACTGGATGCGGCGGTACTCGGCATCGATGGTCTTGGCGATCAGGCGGGCGGTGAGCGTCTTAGCGATACCGGGTACGCCCTCCACCAGTACGTGACCGCCGGCGAGCAGGGAGACGATCAGCAGGTCAATCAGATCGCGCTGGCCGACGATGAGTTTACCGACCTCGGCCCGAATCCGCTCGGCGGCGGCGTGGAGGGCATCGAGGTTGATGCGGTCTTCGGGGGCGAGGGTTTGTCCACCGGGGCGTTCTTCGCGCAGCTCACCCAGGGAGGGCGTCAGTTCGGGATCGTATTCGGGGGAACGTTTGGGGGCGGGGCCGCCGGTGCTAAGATCTTCCATAAATGCACCGCTAAAGGTAAGGCGCAAAGCCCGTGCGTAGGGCAACAAAGCGCTCCGGGAACCGGCCGGCGAATGCCGGAGCGTGCGTATGGAAGACGGTATACGTGATAGCGGCCAGGTCCAGCTCTTCCAGGCCGATGAAGTCCTTCAGCGCGCGCTCGGAGAAATCAGTCAGCTGTTCGACCTCATCGTAGCTCAATTGCCGGGCCTCCAGGGTGGTACGCACCTCGGGGTCGGTGTACATCAGGGCGCGGCTGTATTCGTACACCCCGAGCTGTAGATACTTCTGTGGCTCGACGACCGAGCGGATGAGGTAATTGAGGGTGTAGATGACCAGACCATCCTCCGGATGCAGCTCCGAGGCGTGCAGCCGCTCGTGTACCGGGGTGGGAAATAGGTGCTTGTAAAACACCACGTTCTCGAAGCCCGGTATCAGAAACTCCTCCCGGTAAAAGGTCACCGTAGCGGCGGAGGCGGACACCATCAGTCGGACGTCTTGGGGAATGTTGTCGATCGCCAGGCCGGTAAACTCAGTGTTCTCGCGCAGCAAAAAGGCCCGACGGCGGAACTCCCGCTTACCATCCAAATCTAACGCCCGGTAGAGCGGAAAGCGCTCCAGTAACGGAGCCAGCTCGGTGGGCAGGTCCGGCGGGTGCGTCTTCCAGTACCGCCACCGGATCTGGGGGGCTAGTGCGTAGGTACCCGCCGCGGCCACGGCCGGAAGCACCAGCAGCCAGGTGGAGGGCTCCCCCGCCTGCCACGTCAGCACCAGCCCCAGTAAAATGAGGCAGCCGGCGGCGAGGTAGATGGCGCGGACGGGGTCCATGGGGAATAAATTGTGCTCATTTGTACGTGCGATCGGACCCGAATGTTGTATATTGGGCGTACCCCGGAGAGCCGCAACACCATCTGCCATGATGAACGAAGAAGTGCGGACCATCATGACCACCGACGTGGTCACCGCCCACCCCTTTCAGTCCGTCGGCGACATCGCCAAAGTCATGCTCCGCGAGCAACTCCAGCAACTTCCGGTCGTAGACGCCATGGGCCACCTGGTTGGCCTCATCACCTCCTACGATATGTGGCGCGATGTGCGCCGTAACCGCAACAGCGAGAACCGCACGGTAGGTGAGGTGATGAACACCCACGTGGTCAAGCTCATGCCCAAGGATAAGGTCGGCACCGCCGCCGAGCTGTTCATGGACCGCCGCTTTAAGACCCTACCGGTAGTCAACCTGCGGGGCGAGCTCAAGGGCGTGGTCACGGCCTTCGACGTGATCCGCTACTCCCTGCGTAAGGAGTACCGCGAGCCCATCCTTTACCGGGAAGTGTTGCTCTAGTACTGCGTCAGCAGGGGAATGCGTGATTAGGGGTAGGGGCCCCTAATCTTAGCCTGATGTAAGCCCTCCGGCAGCGCTGTGCCGCGCAACCTACGGTCGCGACGGAAAAAGTCTTTACGTCACCGTACCTTGAAGCCAGACGACTAAAGTCGTCGCTACAGCTATGCGCACTCACTTCCTCCGCCTCCTCCTCTTACTCTGCACCTGCGGCCCCGCCCTGCTTTCCGCCCAAACTACCGTACACGTCACCCTGCCGGAAAGCCTAGCCGATAGCGCCCTCACCGGTCGCCTCCTCCTACTGCTCTCCCGGGACAGCACCGCCGAGCCCCGCTTCCAGCTCAGCGACGGACCGGAGACCCAGCTTGCCTTCGGCCGTAACGTGACCGACTGGCAGCCCGGCACCAGCCTATCCATCACTGCCGACGACCGCGGCTACCCCATCACTACGCTCGCCGACGTACCGCCCGGCACCTACCGCGCCCAGGTACTGCTGCATAAGTACGAGACCTTCTACCGCAGCGACGGCCACACCGTGCAGTTGCCTATGGATCGTGGCGAGGGCCAGCAGTGGAACCGCGCGCCCGGCAACCTCATCAGTACCCCGGTGACAATCACCCTAAGCGACGACCGCGGTGGCCCCATCGACCTAGCCTTCGACCAGGCCATCCCGGAAATTGCCGAGCCCGACGATACCGACTACGTCAAGCACATCAAGATTCGCTCCGAACTACTGAGCGAATTCTGGGGCCGCGACATGTACCTTGGGGCCCACGTGCTGCTGCCCGAAGGCTGGGCCGAACACCCCGACGTAAAGTACCCCCTGGCCATCATGCACGGCCACTTTCCGGATGACTTCGGCGGCTGGCGCACCACCCCGCCCGATACCACGGAGCCCTGCGTATACAGTGCGCGCTTCGGCTTGGACTGCTACAACCGCACCGAGCAGCAGGAGGCCTACGACTTCTACCGCACCTGGACCGGCCCGGACTTCCCCCGCGTCATCGCCATCGAGATTCAGCACGCCAATCCCTACTACGACGATAGCTACGCCGTTAATTCCGAGAACCTGGGCCCCTACGGCGATGCCATCACCTACGAGCTGATCCCTGAGATCGAACGGCAGTTCCGGGGCATCGGCGAGGGCTGGGCCCGCTTCGTGTACGGCGGAAGTACCGGCGGCTGGGAGGCCCTGGCCGTGCAGGTGAAGTATCCTGACGAATACGGCACCTGCTACGCGGCCTGTCCGGACCCCATCGACTTTCGCGCCTACACCGTAGTGAATCTGTACGAAGACGCCAACGCCTACTACCTCGATAGCCCCTTCAAACGCACCGAGCGGCCGGGGCACCGCGATAGTCTGGGACACGTCTCCTCTACCCTGCGCGAGGCCAACATGCGCGAGCTTGTCCTGGGCGACAAGAGTCGCAGCGGGCAGCAGTGGGATATCTGGGAGGCGGTGTACAGTCCGGTGGGCGACGACGGCTACCCCCGCCGTATCTGGGATAAGGTCTCCGGCCGCATCGACCCCGAAGTAGCCGCTTACTGGCGTGACAACTACGACCTCACGCACATCATGCAGCGCGACTGGACCACCCTGGGGCCGAAGCTGCGGGGCAAGGTCAATATCTACGTCGGCGACATGGATAACTACTACCTCAACAATGCGGTGTACCTGACAGAGACATTCCTACGGTCGAAAGACTTTGGTGGCGAGATCACCTACGGCGACCGGGCCGAGCACTGCTGGAACGGGGACCCGGAGCAGCCCAATGCGATCAGTCGGCTGCGGTATCATCAGATGTTTATCCCGAAGTGGGCGGGGAAGGTGGGGGAGCTTGCGCCTGCTGGGGCGGACTTGGTGGGTTGGCGATATTGAGGGGCTGCCGCATGTTGGAGGGCTACCGCATGTTGGAGGGCTCAACACAGAGGACACTGAGTACAACACAGATTGACACAGAGACGGGGGATGAAAGGTATACGGAGGGGGAACGCTACGCGTTCCGGGAGGAGAGACCTAATACAATATTTACTCTGTGCTCCTCTGTGTCAACCTTTCTGTCCTCTGTGTTGCGCATCCATCATTCGTTCACAGCTGCGGAAGATGTCATCGATGACTGTAGAGCGCGCCAGTTTGCTTCCAGATTCTGTAACGGCAAGTAGCCACGGGCTAGCGCATAAAGCTCTCCGCTAACTGACTCATACACCAAAGTAGGAAAGCCCGTTACCCCAAAGCTTTGGGAAAGGGCGAAGTCAGCCTCTGCTTTTTCGAGGTAGGCGGGGTCATCCATTTTAGTCAAGAAATCTTCCCGATCGGCCCCGAGTGCAGCGGCCCGATCAGCGTAGGCCGCGTGATCTAGGGGCTCGATACCGTCATAATAGATCGCCCGTTGCAGTACCGCCGCGTACTCCAGCGCCCGCTCCGGCAGCTGCTCCTGAAACACGGCCATCGCCACGGCCGCCGGCACCGAAGTGAACACCGCACTACCCTCCTCCAGAATATCGCGCAAGAACGCCTGTCCGAACTCTACCCCGCAACGGTCCTCCACCACTTTATACGCCTGCTTGATGTAGCCGGCTACCTCCCCAATCGGCCCGATCCGCTCCCCCGTAATCATTCCTCCGGACACCACCTGCACCGGCACCTCCCCGTGCCGCCGCGCAAATTCCGTGATCACCGGGCTAAACCCGTAGCACCACCCACACAGCGCATCGTAACAGTAGTACAGTTGTCCCATACTGCCTCCAACACCCTAATCAGCGTATCCGGTTCACCCCGCCACGTCTGCCGCGCCTACCACGCCCGCCGCAGGCGCCTCTGTGTCCTCCTTTCTGCCGCAGGCAGCCCTTTTCCCTACTACGACAGCCTCTGTGAAAACTTGTGACCGCCGTAGGCAGCAGCGCAGCTAACCCCTCTGTGGAAGGGCGCTAGGTCTCTCTGTGGTGAACCCTATAACATGCGGTAGCCAGAGCCACCCAGCAGCGCCCCTACACCACATTAATCTCCCCAGCCCGAAACATCTCCCCCATCTTATCATACGTCCCATCCTCCAGCTTACTCCGCACCGCCTTAAAGGCATCCAGCGTAGTCTGAATGTCGGTCTCCGTATGCTCGGCCGTAGGAATGAGGCGCAGGATCAACTGCCCCTGCGGGATCACCGGCGGCAGCACCACGCTACAGAAGATCCCGTAGTTCTCCCGCATATCGTAGATCAGGGCCCCGGCCTCGTAGGGCGTGCCCTTCATGTACACCGGCGTCACGCAGGCTCCGGTGTTGCCGATGTCGAAGCCGGCTTCCTTAAGTCCGTTCTGTAGGTGGTAGACGTTCTTCCACAGCTTTTCCCGTAGCTCGGGCTGCTCGCGTAGCAGTTTCAGCCGTACCAGCGCGCCCTTCACCATTGGCATACACAGGCTCTTGGCGAATACCTGACTACGCAGGTTATACCGCATGAACTCGATGATCTCCTCATCCGCACTCACGAAGGCCCCGAAGCCCGACATCGCCTTAGCGAAGGTGCTGAAGTAGATATCAATCTCGTCCTGCACGCCCTGCTCCTCGCCGGCCCCCGCCCCGGTAGCGCCCATGGTACCGAAGCCGTGGGCATCGTCGACCAGCAGCCGGAAGCCGTACTTCTCCTTGTGCGCTACGATTTCCTTCAGGATACCCTGCTCGCCGCGCATCCCGAACACCCCCTCGGTCACGACCAGGATGCCGGAGTCGCGCTTTTCGGCTTCGGCCTTGGCCTGCTCCATCCGCACCAGGAAGTGGTCGATGTCATTGTGCTTGAAGGCGTACTTCGGCCCCTGGTGCATGCGGATACCGTCCATGATACAGGCGTGGTCGTCGCGGTCGTACACCACCACGTCGTGGCGCGTCAGGCAGGCATCTACGATCGACATAATCCCCTGATAACCAAAGTTTAGTAACAGCGCTCCCTCCTTCTGGGTAAACTCCGCCAGCTCCTTTTCCAGCTGGATGTGGGCGTCCGTCTCCCCGCTCATGATGCGCGCACCCATGGGGTAAGCCATGCCGTATTCAGCGGCGGCTTCGGCGTCGGCCTTCCGCACCTCCGGGTGGTTGGTAATGCCCAGGTAGGAGTTGATGCTCCAGATGATGCACTCCTTACCGCGGAACGTCATACGTGGCCCAAGTTCCCCCTCCAGCTTAGGAAAGGAGAAATAGCCGTGGGCCACATCCTGGTACTGTCCCAGGGGCCCTTTGGATTCGCGAAACTTGTCGAAGAGGTCTTTCATGGTCGGGGTATTGGAGGGCAAAGGTACGAAGTGGGGGGGAGGTGTGGTAAGGGGGGCGGGGCCGCGGGATGCAATGCGGAAGGCACGAGAATTTATCATGTTGGTGAAACATTATGTTTGTCGTGCATAATAAAATGCCCTACAGTCTTGCTTTTGTTTCAATGTTCTCACTGATACTATACTCGGCGCGGTCATCTTATGTGAAAAGTGGGGAAGCACCGATCTTGGAGGTGTCAAGCCATCCAACCCATGTACTTCCCCGTGATCAGCGAAGCTGACCTTGAACAAGCAAGGTACCATCAAATCCATTCTGCCCACCACGTGATCCGCCAGCGCATGCACTACCTGATCCTGCGCGCTCAGGGCTTCGGCCCGGGTCAGTGCGCCAAGATCCTAGGCATTCACCCCAACACGGCTACCCACTGGGCCAAGTGCTACCTGGCGGAGGGCTTAGCGGGCTTGCTGCATTATGCCCCCTACCGTCCAGCCAGTGCGCTCACCCAGCATCGGGACGAGCTGTGCGCAGCCTTCACCTCTGAGCCGCCCCGCAGCATCGCCCAGGCGGCTCAGACCATCGAGCAACGTACCGGACTACGACGGGGGCTGACCCAGACGCGTCGTTTTATCAAGCACACCCTGGGCATGAAGTGTCGCCGCTTTCGCTGCCTGCCCGGCGGTAAGCTCTCCTTAGCAGAACTCGCTGCCCGGCAACTCGCTTTTTTGCGCGACACCCTGCAGCCCCTCCTGGAACAGTCCGCTACCGAAGCCATCGACCTGTACTTCGTGGATGCGGCTCATCCCGTGCAGGGCTTCCACGCCGGCCAGGTCTGGAGTCGCCAACCCCTAGCGGTGCGCACCCCGTCGGGACGTCATCGCCTCAACATCCTCGGTGCGCTGGATAGTCACCGGCAGGAACTCTACAGCATCACGACGCCGGACTACATTCAGGCTACTACGGTGGTCGAACTGCTGAACTTACTACGCCAGGAACGCCCCGGCCGGCCTATCTACCTGGTGTTAGACAATGCCCGCTATCAGCGCTGCACCTTGGTTCAACAGGCTGCCCAACAACTCGACATCCAGTTGGTGTACTTACCGCCCTACTCCCCCAACCTGAACCTGATCGAGCGCTTTTGGAAGTTCCTCAAAAAGCAGGCCCTGGCCGGCTATCACTTTGCCACCAAGCAGGAGTTCGAGGAGGCGATCTACTGGTTTATCGACGAGGTCAACAACGGCGAGCATCAGGCACAACTGCGCACCTTACTCGCACCTAACTTCCAGCAGCTGCTCAAACCACCCGCAGACTTTTCACATATGGTGGCCGCGTGAAGTATAATCCCATTATTTATACTAGTAGTTATGGTCGGAATAGTGTATTCACTATCGCTGTACCGGCTGTTTAGAGGCGTAAGGTGGACTAAACGTCAGTTCATTCGCCGCGTTCTCAGTTGCTGGGCAGCAGTAGCAATTCTCCTCTGGCTTCTCCGACTAAATAATACCAAAGTTGTTCTTGACGCCGACGACCTCTACGGTACTTACCAAATAGACAAATCTGCCTGGCCGGGGCGGCAGGCGGACTGGCAATACGATCACTACGTTTTGATTATCCGCCGTGATGGAACGATGAAGCTTACGGAGCGCTACGATGGTGGAGGAGCTCGGACGTTTACGATACCTTTTCGCTTAAAGGAAGGCTACGCGAATGCCCCTCGACTGCTCAGTCAGCCGGATACCTTCACGCACCATATTCTTCAATACAATCCCACCCTTTACCGGGAATACTGGGGTTTCCACTATGCTTTTTACTCCCCGCGGTACGGGGAAGTATTCTTCCGTAAGCGTCGGTGGTGGGAACCAAA
>NZ_CBDCCH010000004.1:0-17691 GCF_965214665.1 Neolewinella sp.
CAACCGCCGTGGTCAGCCCGAGTACAAGCTCGACGGATTGATCAGTACCACCGGCATCCTGGAGATGATGCCCGATGGCTACGGCTTCCTGCGTTCGCCCGACTATAACTACACGACCAGCCCGGACGACGTCTACGTCAGCCAGCAGCAGGTCAAGTCGTTCGGACTGCGTACCGGCGATACCGTCAAGGGCCCCGTCAAGCCCCCCAAGGAGGGTGAGAAGTACTTCGCCCTGCTCGATGTCGAAAAAATTAATGGCTTCGACCCCAAGGATATCCGCGACCGGGTGCCCTTCGATTACCTGACCGCCCAGTTCCCCACCGAGAAATTCACGCTTTCGGGATCGGCTACGGGCCGCGATTACGGTATGCGGCTGTTCGATCTCTTCGCCCCCCTGGGTAAGGGGCAGCGGGGCCTGATCGTCTCCCAGCCTAAGTCGGGTAAGACCTTCCTGCTCAAAGACGTAGCCAACGCCATTGCCCGCAATCACCCCGAGGTGTACCTCATCGTCCTACTGGTTGACGAGCGCCCGGAGGAGGTCACCGACATGAAGCGCAGCGTGAAGGCCGAGGTCATCAGCTCCACCTTCGACGAGCCGGCCGAGAACCACGTCCGTGTCGCCAACGTCGTCCTAGAAAAATCGAAGCGTCTGGTCGAATCCGGCCACGACGTCTGTATCCTGCTCGACTCCATCACCCGCCTGGCCCGCGCCTACAACACCGTCCAGCCCAGCTCCGGCAAGGTGCTCTCCGGTGGTGTCGAGGCCAATGCCCTGCAGAAGCCCAAGAAGTTCTTCGGTGCGGCGCGTAACATCGACGGCGGCGGCTCGCTGACCATCCTGGCCACGGCCCTCATCGATACCGGCTCGCGGATGGACGAGGTCATCTTCGAGGAGTTCAAGGGTACGGGTAACATGGAACTACAGCTCGACCGCCAGCTGGCCAACAAGCGCATGTACCCCAGCATCGACTTCACCCGCTCCAGTACCCGTCGCGATGACCTGTTGCTCGGACGCGATGTGCTGCAGCGCATGTTCATCCTCCGTAACCACCTGGCCGACATGAAGCCCGAGGAGGCCTTCCAGTTCCTCATGCGCCACATGAAGAATACGACGAGTAATGAGGAGTTCCTGGCTACGATGAATAGTTAACCCTTGCCCACAAGCGTCACCTCCCTCACCCAGAACCCCGTACAGGAGAACACCTACCTGGTCTACGATACGGAGACGCGGGAGACGATCGTCTTCGACCCCGGCTGCTACACCCCGGAGGAAGAGCGGGAGTTGGTAGCGGCCATTGATCGGCTGGACCTCAAACCGGTGCAGTTGATCGATACCCACTGCCACTTCGACCACGTATTCGGCAACGCCTTTGTCGTCGAGCGGTACGGTCTGGAACTGGGTATCCACCCCCTGGAACAGCAGATCCTGGAGGCTGCACCAATGTTCGTGCAAGCCTACGGGATGCCGCCGATGGTGCCCTCGCCGGCTCCCGATTACTTCATTCACGAAGGAGATACCGTGATGCTTGGCCAGAACACCTTCGCGGTGTTGTTTTGTCCGGGGCACTCGCCGGGAAGTCTCTGTTTTCATAATGCCGCGGAGGGCTACGTCATCGCCGGCGATGTGCTCTTCCGGCGCTCCATCGGCCGCACGGACTTACCGCTCGGCGATCACGATACGCTCATTGGTAGCATTCTGACTAAACTCATGCCGCTGCCGAATGAGACGGTGGTGTATCCCGGCCACGGGCCGAGTACGACGATTGGGGAGGAGCGGCGGGAGAATCCGTTCTTGTAACTACACGTTTTACCTGGAGTAGTGCGGCTAAAGCCACAACTACGTTGCATCATCCAGCCCGTACACCTCCTCCGTCCGCTCCAGCGGCACCTCATCCGTTAGGTCCTGTACGAAGCGGCACCAGGCGCAGTCCGGCTTGCCGCAGCCGTCGAACTGCTGCTCCTGGATGGCTTCCCAGGTTTCCCGTAAGATTTTACGCAGCGCATCCGTGTCCTGCTGATTGAGCTCCAGTCGCTCCTCCGGCTGTTCGCCGTTGGGATCGGTGAGCAGGTAGCTGATGCGCCCCTCCCGCACCCGGCGGATGGTACCGGGCCGGTTATCGTACAGCAATTTGTAGAAGGTAAGCTGCCGCCAGTAGTCGCCGCCGTGGGGATTGCGGTCGGTGGGGCGGCGCAGTTTATTCCCCCCACTGGTACTGGTTTTGTAGTCGACTACCCGCACGTAAGCATCGCTGATCACGTCGACGCGGTCGATGATACCGGTCAGGGGGATGCCGTCGACCTCGGCGTTGCGGATGAGGTATTCGATCTCTACGTCGTGCACCCATGATTTATGGTAGCGGTCGTAGTAGGTGCCAAGCTCGCGGCGGCCGCGCTCCAGGCGGTTGTGGTAGCCACGGGTACTGAGCTGTCCGCGGCGCTGGGCCAGGGCGATCTCGAAGTTATAGATCAGCTCTTCTTTGCTCGGAAACACCTGCGCCGGATCCCGCTTCATGCGCAAGAAGTAGTTTTGCAGGGCCTCGTGAAGCGCCGAGCCGTAGAGCGTCCGCTCCCGCTCGCGGTCGGGTACGCGTAGGAGCTTCTCATAGTAAAAGCGGAGCGGGCAGTCGAGGTAGGCGTAGAGTGCACTGACGCTGAGGCGGAAATCTTCTAGTAGCTCGGCAACGGCCGAACGCTCCAGCACGGGGAAGCGGGCTTTTTCCTTGGGTTGGAGCTGTAGGTAGGCCAGCTCGGCCAGGGTGCCGGCATCCAGGTTGGCCTCCCGCACCTCCACCCCACCCGCCTCGATGAGCTCGTCGACGAAAGCGACCTGCTGCTGCATCTTGTCCTTGGCGCTGAGCTCGGCGCAGGAGAGAATTACGCCGGAGCGGGCACGGGTCAGGGCCACGAAGAACAGCCGGCGGCGGGCTTCCTCCTCATCTTCGGTACCGGCGTAGGTGAGGGTGTCCGGTAGCTTGAAGCGGTTTTGGGAGCGGCCACCCCCGCCCGGTCCCCAGGCTTTCTCGGAACAGTCGAGCATCCACACCTTTTCAAACTCGAGGCCCTTGGCACTGTGGGCAGTAACCAATAGTACGGCGTCGGCCTGGTCGAGGTGGGACCGCAGCGGCAGGGCGATGCGGTTACCGTCCATCTGCCCCAGCGTGTCGAGCAGGTCGGTGAGCGTAAGCCGGGGGCGGCGGGCAATCTCGCGCAGCACGAAGTCCGTAAAGGTGGCTACGTGCTGGAGCAGCTCGGCGCGGTTCGGATCGCGCAGCACGGAGGCCAGCAGTCCGGAGCCGTTCAATACCCACTCGATGTACTCCGGCAGGGGCAGGCTACCAATGAGTCCGATGGCCTCTTCCAGCCAGTCAGCCACGCGGCGGGGGTCGGCGGGAGCCTCCAGTCCATAGGGATAGAGTGCGTCGGCCCGCAGATACTCCCGCCAACTGGGTAGACGACCCTCGCGGTCGAGCGTATCGAGGCGGCCGAGGTTGAGCAGGGAAAGATCGTGTGGAGAAAGGCCAAAGCAGCGGAAGTGCAGTACCCTGAAAAGTAAGTGCTCCCCCGTCCCCGGCCGCTCCTGCTCTGACTGCAGGTACCGGAGCAACTCGCGCAATTGTCTTACGGGGCGGCCGTCGAGCACGTTCGGACGGCGCTTACTGCGGTAGGGGATACCGGCTCGCTCCAGCAGGTGGCGCAGCAGATCGGCCTGGCTGTGCTTGGCGTAGATCACGGCTATCTCGGACCAGGGCACTCCCGCGTCGTGCCAGTGCTTGAGCTGGCCTACCAGGTAACCGGTCTCCTGGCGGTGATCGGTGAAGGTCAGGTAGGTTGCACCTGCGGCCCCGCCCTCCTGGTTGCTCCTGAGGCGCTTGTCGATCTGGTGCTGGGGCAGACGGTCGCCGATACGGAGGGTGTTGCGGTCGATGAGGGCACCGGCACCGTCCAGAATGGGTTGGGTACTACGGTAATTCTCGTTGAGGGTGACGATGGTGAGGTCGCGGGCGTAGCGGTGGTGGAAGTCGACCATGGCGTTGAGCCGCGCCCCCTGAAACTCGTAGATGGCCTGGTCGTCATCGCCCACGATGAAGACGTTGGGTTTATCCCAGTACTCCGTGAGGTGGCGAATGATGCGGTCCTGACTGCCGTTGGTGTCCTGAAACTCATCAATGAGCAGATAACGGTACCGCTCCTGGTAGCTCAGCAGCAGGCTGGGGTGATCGTGAAACGCACGCAGTACCCAGCCGATCATGTCGCCGTAGTCGTAGCGCCGCTGCTTCCGGAGGGCCTCCTGGTACTTGGGAAAGAGCGAGACGGCGCTGGCGAGCTTGTCCATCCGCAGCCGTTCCTCGGCAATTTTACCGGTGTGGGGGTCGCCCTTCTGCTTGTCCTTGTACTTGCGCTGGTAGGTAAAGTCGGGGTGGGTTTCTAGGCCATCGACGTAGGTCTTGATGCGCTGCTGCAGCTCGTCCTCCGTCCAGTTCTCGGCCTTCATTTGGGCGAAGAGGTCCTGTAGGTGGTCCTCGTAGTGATAGGCCTCGTGGTAGCCCAGGCGTAGGGCATCGGTCTGCGGCAGCTGGTCCATGAGACCGCGGATGATGCGGATGCGCTCTAGCTCGGATAGGGGTTCCAACCCGGGCCGGCCGAAGTAGTGCAGGTTCTGCTGGATCACGTTACTGCAGAAGCTGTGGAAGGTATAAATACCCACCCGGTGCGCCTCCGGTCCGATGAACTTCAGCAGCCGCTGCCGCATAGCCTTCACCCCGGCATCCGTAAAGGTGAGGCAGAGAATGTTATGGGCACCGGCGTCGGTTTCCAGTAAGATGTTGCCGATGCGGGCGGCCAGCAGGTGGGTCTTGCCGGTACCCGGGCCGGCCAGCACCATGACGGGGCCCTCGATGGTGTCTACGGCGGCGCGTTGGCCTTCGTTTAGGCGGGCGAGCTCGGTGCGGAAACCAGCGTTGTAATCGTATAATTTGCGGTGAGCCATCGAACCTTTAGAAGACAAACTAGCACCGCCGCTAGTTGACAAACAGGGCAGAGATGCTAGCGTTATCGTGGGTATTCCGAATGGCGGTGGCAAACAGGTCGGCCGCACCCAGCACCTTGATCTTAGCGCTCTCCTGCTTCAGCGGAATGGTGTCGGACACGATGAGCTCCTGCAGCTGACTGTTCTCGATATTCTCGTAGGCGTTACCGCTAAGTATGGGGTGGGTAGCGATGGCGCGTACCGAGCGAGCGCCCTTTTCCATGATCAGGTCGGCGGCGCGACAGAGGGTGCCAGCAGTATCGACCAGGTCATCGACCAAGATCACGTCGCCACCCGCCACGTCACCGATCAGCGTCATGCCGGCGATCTCATTGGCGCGCTTGCGGTACTTGTCACAAATCGCCAATTCACGCTCGAAGTACTTCGCGTAGGCCCGCGCCCGCTTCACCCCCCCCATATCCGGACTGGCAAAGATCACGTTGCTCATATCCTGCTCCCGGAAGTAGGGGATGAAAATAGCCTGGCTCTGCAGGTGGTCTACCGGGATGTCGAAAAAGCCCTGAATCTGATCGGCGTGAAAATCGAGCGTCATGATACGGTCCACCCCGGCGGCCTCCAGCAGGTTGGCGATGAGCTTGGCGCTGATGGGTACGCGGGGGCGGTCTTTGCGGTCCTGGCGGGCGTAGCCGAAGTAGGGGATCACCGCACAGACGTAGCCCGCCGAAGCCCTACGTGCCGCATCAATGGTCAGCAGCAGCTCCATCAGGTTATCACTGGGCTGAAAGGTGCTGCCGATGATAAACACATACTCGCCCCGCACGCTCTCTTCGATGATGGGCTGCATCTCCCCGTCGCTAAAGTGCGCTACCCGAAACTGTCCCAGCGCGTGGCCATATGCCTCGGCGATCTGCTCAGAGAGGTACATGCTCTTGGTCATGGACAACAGGGTGACCTTGTCGTTCATGGGGGTTAGTCTGGGGGTGTGGGACATGGAGATTTACGATTTCTAATTTACCAAGTACCATTTACCATTTGTGTGGATGCTCGCTGTCGCTCGTCAATGTACTACTGAGGTGAGGGCAACTGAGTTGGTCCGCAAATGGTACATGGTACATCGTAAACGGTGAATGGTAAATTTATTTAAGCCGCTCAATGAGGCGGCCGGCCACGCGGAGAAAGTCCATCTCCGTGATGATGCCTACCAGCTCATTATCTTTTACCACCGGCAGGCAGCCGAGCTTGCAGCCGCGCATGGTGTGCATGGCCTCTTTAATGGTGGTCTGGGGGCTGACGGTGGTGGGGGCCGAGATCATCAGGTCACCTACGGTCTTATAGTCATTCATCTCGTTGTTGATGCGGCCGCGCTTGATGTAGTAGCGCAGGAGCTTGCGGGTGGTGATGAGCCCACAGAGGTGGCCGTTCTCGTCCTCGACGGGGAGGTAGCGGAGCTTGCGCCAGTCCATGAGGTCGCCGACGAGCTCCAACAGGTCGCTTTCGCGCACGGTGAACAGGTCGGTTTCCATGAACTCCTCCACGCGCAGGCCCACCGGGCGGTACTGCTTGAGGTCCTCTTCGGAGGGGATGGGCCACTTGTGTACCGGATCGTCCACCATCTGGCACTTGACCATCTGGGAGGTAAGGATGGTGACGGCCTCGTCGCGGTTGACCCGCTCGGTGAGCTGAGTGAAGGACTTGAGCAGCCAGCGGGCCCCGTTCTGGTGCACCTCGGCGCGGCCCTGGATGACGCTGAGGTAACGTTCGATGTCTGGCTGATCGATGCCCTGCGATTTAAGCCCCTGGTAGGCCAGGGGGATGAGCTCTTGTAGGACCAGCTCCCGGCAGGTGACCTTGCGGTTACCGAACCAGGTAAACTGGCTGTCGATTCCAAATTTAGCGGCCTTCGAGAAGTTGTCCTTCACGTCGGCGAAGCTGAGGTGCTCACGGATATCCCTGAACTCGTGCGCCATGCCGATCATCAATCCCAGCCAGAAGGCGGCGTTGGCCATCTGGTCTAGTACGGTGGGGCCGGAGGGCAGTACCCGGTTCTCGATGCGTAGGTGGGGCATACCGTTGTCACTGATGCCGTAGCAGGGGCGGTTCCAGCGGTAGACGGTTCCGTTGTGCACTTGGAGGGCGCGTAGTTTCGGGATCTTCCGCTGGCCGATCAGCTCCAGGCTATCCTCATCGACCTCGGTACCGAGCAGGACGCGGAAGCGGGCAATGTCCTCCTTATAGATCTCCATGATCGACTTATCCAGCCATTGGGTGCCGAAGCTCACCCGGGGCTCACTCGTGCGCATGTGCTCCTTGCTGGTGCGCACGTCGAGCGACTGTTGGAACAGGGCGATGCGCGATTCGTGCCAGAGCCGTTTACCAAATACAAGGGGACTATTGGCTGCCATGGCCAGGATGGGAGCGGCCACGGCCTGGGCGATATTATACATCGGCACGAAGGTCTGGGGAGTCACCTGCAGGTGTACTTGGTAGCTGGTATTGCAGGCCTCCAGCAGGGGACTATCGTGGTGGATGTGCAGCTCGTCGATGCCGTGCAGGTTGAGCTCGAAGCCGCGCTCGTTTTTTTGCTGTGCCTTGATAGCCTCGATCAGGGCCAGGTAGCGCGGCTTAGGCGTCAGGTTCTCCAGGCTGAGGTCGAATTTGCGCAGGGTAGGCAGGATACCGGTGAGCACGATGTGGGAGTTGCTGGCCTTAGCGGCTGCCTTGACGATACCGAGCTGGTACCTATTCTCCTCCTCCATCTTGCGCAGGGCATCACCGGTGAAGACCTGGGGGGTGAAGTTGCACTCCAGGTTAAAACGGGCAATCTCGGTGGTGACCCAGGGGTACTCCTTCAGCCGCTTGAGCACGGCCATATTCTTCGGCGTCGGCTTCAGCGTTTTTTTATCTACCAGGCAGAGCTCCTGCTCCGCCCCAATGCGTATGGTATCGGTCTCGAACCATTCGTGCTTGAGCATATACTCCAGCGCCTGCACATCCTGTAGCAGGTGATGCGTGAAGGCCGACCGGCTGTCGGTGGTGGGCACGTTAACTCTTTCCTCTCCCATGGTGGTATAGTGTAGCCGTAAGGTAGTTGTTAGCGACGTAACGTAGGAAACATGTGGGCGGGGCCGCAGGTGCAGATTTGGTCGAACTGTACATCTCATTTTACAAAATTGCCGTACTTTTGTAAAGTCAATTGTACATATTTATGCCATCTTCGATAGTTCAACAGGAATCTCAACGACTTATTACTAGGGTGCCTACTGCTATCCGCCGTCCGCTGCTTCAGCAGATTGCCTGGACGGACCGGCTAATCGGACTGCGGGGAGCCCGGGGCGTGGGCAAGACTACGCTCCTGCTACAGCACGGCAAGGAAGAAGCGGCAAGAGTAGGGCTTGGCAATGTGCTGTACATCAGTCTCGATGACTTACTTTTCCGCCAGCAGACCCTTATTGACTTTGCCCGGGAATTTCGTGACCAGGGAGGACAGGTTTTACTACTTGATGAAGTACACCGCTATCCCGATTGGTCGGTAGAACTTAAACTAATCTACGATAAGTTCGATGACCTTCTGGTTCGTTTTACCAGCTCATCTATCATCGAACTTTCGCGCGCAAAGGGCGATCTAAGCCGGCGGGCGGTCATGTACGATATGTACGGTCTTTCGTTCAGGGAGTACCTGATCTGGAGAGACTACCTACCCGCAGATATAGCAGTGTCTCACTCCCTCACTGAGATTATTACCCATCATCAGGACATTGCGTGGAGTATAACTGAGGACGGCCTAGAGCCACAGCGTTTGCTTATCGAATACTGGAAAGACGGATACTATCCCTACCGGCCCGCGAGTCCGGAAACTTATCTCCGACAGGTAGCTGATGCCGCTACTACGGTGATCGACACCGACCTTCCACCAATCTTCTCGCTCACTTCAGCTACCACGGAAAAGATCAAACGCCTGCTGGTTGCGGTCGCCGAAAATGTACCCTACAAACCGAATATCTCGAAACTGGCGCAGCAACTCGAAATAAGCCGCCCGACCGTTCAGAACTATCTCTACTACTTACATCAGGCCCGGCTTATCGGTCTACTTCCGAGTGAGCTTCGGGGTATCATTCGCACCCAGAAACCGGAAAAGGTGTACCTGGACAACCCTACTCTGCTGTATGCCATGCCAAATAGGCCACCCAATACCGGAAACTTACGGGAGACTTACTTCTACTCCGCCCTGTCCACGGCCGGATTAGCTCTTGCCTACTCTACAGTGGGAGATTTTAAGACCGACGAATACGTATTCGAAGTAGGTGGCCCGAACAAGAAAAATACCCAGCTACAAAGTCTACCTAATGGATACCGAGCGCTAGACGGTATCGGAGTAGGCTTCGGTAATGCTATCCCACTCTGGCTATTTGGCTTCTTACGCTAAATCCCTAGCCCCGAACTTCGTTCGGGGCTAGGGCGGGGAGACCCCGCTGGGGTCGCGGGTGCACTATCATGTACGACCCCAGCGGGGTCCCCCCGTCCTGCCCCCTATCTTCGCCCGCCGAAACGAACCCCACATGGACTTCAAGGCCCTCACCGCCCACGCCAAGGAAAACGGCTTCATCTACCAGAGCTCGGAGATCTACGACGGCCTAGCCGCTGCCTACGACTACGGCCCCAACGGCGTACTACTCAAGAACAACCTCAAGGAGTACTGGTGGCGTAGTATGGTGCAGCTGCACGATAACATCGTAGGTATCGACGCGGCCATCTTCATGCACCCCAAAACCTGGAAGGCCAGCGGACACGTCGACGCCTTCAACGATCCGCTGATCGACAACAAGGACTCGCAAAAACGCTACCGCGCCGACGTGCTCGTCGAAGAGTACATTGATAAGGTCGAGGGCAAGCTGAATAAAGAGATCGCCAAGGCCCAGAAACGCTTCGGCGAAGCCTTCGACGAGGCCGAGTACCGCCGCACCAACGCCAACGTACTGCGCTACCAGGGACAGATGGACGACGCCGCCAAAAAGCTCGCCACCGCCATGACCGACGGCGACATGGAGGCCCTGCGCCAGCTCATCGAAGACCTCGATATCAGCGAGCCTGACACCGGCAGCAAGAACTGGACCGAGGTACGGCAGTTCAACCTCATGTTTTCCACTCAGCTCGGCAACATCGCTGGCGAAGAGGGCAAGCTCTACCTCCGGCCGGAGACCGCCCAGGGCATTTTCGTCAACTTCACCAACGTCCGCAATACCACCCGGCAAAAACTCCCCTTCGGCATCGCTCAGATCGGTAAGGCCTTCCGCAACGAGATCGTAGCCCGTCAGTTCATCTTCCGGATGCGGGAGTTCGAGCAGATGGAGATGCAGTTCTTCATCGCCCCCGGCACCCAGCAGGAGTGGTACGAACGGTGGAAGGAGACCCGCCTCAAGTGGCACCTGGCCCTGCACCCCCGGGAAAAACTGCGCTTCCACGACCACGATAACCTGGCCCACTACGCCGATGCCGCCGTCGATATTCAGTTCGAGTTTCCCTTCGGCTTCAAGGAGCTCGAAGGCATCCATAGCCGTACCGACTTCGACCTCACGGCCCACCAGGAACTGAGCGGCAAGAAGCTACAGTACTTCGATCCGGAGCGGGAGGAGAGTTACGTCCCCTACGTCGTGGAGACTTCCATCGGCGCGGACCGACTCTTCCTCGCCACCCTCACCCATGCCCTACGCGAGGAGCAGGTGCCCGGCCAGGACGATCCAAAAAACACCCGCACGGTACTGGCGCTGCATCCCGCGATCGCGCCCATCAAGGCCGCCATCATGCCCCTCAAACGCAACCACGACGAGCTGGTCAGCCTGGCTAAAAGCATCTTTAACGACCTGCGCTTCCACTTCGAGGTGCAGTACGACGACACCGGCTCCATCGGTAAGCTCTACCGCCGCCAGGACGCCGTGGGCACCCCCTTCTGCATCACGGTCGATTTCGATAGCCTGGAGGATAATACCGTCACCGTGCGCGACCGCGATACCCTGGAGCAGGTGCGCGTGCGGGTGGAGGACTTGGTGGGGATGATTGGGCCTCGGGTGGATATGGGGTCGCTACTTCGCTCCGCTCAGTAGGGGGTTTAACACAAACTCCGTGCACCTCAGTGTTCCCCTCTGCGTCCTCTGTGTTGAGCCCCCCTACAAAGTACCAGCAGCCTCCCGGAACACCACCGCCAGCACCACCTGCCCCACGGCCCGCAGCGTCCGCTTATCGATCACGTCCAGGTTGTCGTCGCCGGTGTGCCAGTGGGCGGGGAAGCGGTGGTCGCTATTTTCCTGGAGATTGATAATATCGATGGTCGGAATATTAGCAATAGTGTTGATGAAATAATGATCGTCAGTAATGGCCCCGCCGCGTGCATTGACATAGTAGTTACCGTAGCCCATCTGATCGCCTAGTTGCCATACCTTGCGTACCACATCCTTTGCGTACTTTTCTGAATAGCCCTCCACCAAAAAGGTAGCATCGCGGGCACCCACCATATCCAATAAGATACCAAAGCGGGGCTTGGGCGAGGGCATATTCTTAGAATAATATTGCGCACCCAGGGCGTAGCTGTTAGTATTACTAGGCTGGCCGTAGTCCTCGGCATCGAGCAGTACGATATCCACACCAATGTCGGGGGTGCTCAGTCCCAGTTGGCGAGCTACTTCCAGGAGCACACCCACACCGCTAGCCCCGTCATCGGCACCATTTACGATAGCATCGGGGTCATCCTCCAGTTTGCTATCGGCAAAGGGGCGCGTATCCCAGTGCGCGGCCAGCAGAATACGGTCCTCCAACTCGGGGGCGTAGCGGGCGATGATGTTGGTGGAGCTCAGGTTGGTGCCATCAAAGGCCCGGGCCTCGAAGTCCTGCTCGATCACCTCGGCACCGAAGGCCTCCAACTTTTCTACCAGCCACTGCTTCGTCTGCCGGTGGGCATCGGTATTCACCACCCGGGGGCCAAAGTTAACCTGCTGCTCGACGTAGGCGTAGGCGCTGTCGCGGTCGAACTTGGGGACGGGCTTAGCGTCACGGGGGGTTGCGGGCGGGGCCGCAGGTGCGGCGTCCTCGGAGAGGGGGGCCGAGTCATTGCGGCACGCGGCTACACTCAGTAAAAGTAAAAAGATCAGGAGTCTATGCAAGGCAGTAAGCTTGACGGTCGTCTGCCGAATTCTTTCCTGCGGCTAAGGCCGCAAGAAAGTTCGTCAGCCGACTTTTTAGGGTAGTAAGTCGGCCGACGAACCGCTGTCGCGGGATTCGGCGGACGACGGGGAAACTACTTCGCCACCAGCTCGGCATCTGTGAGGAGGTACATCAGCTGGTTGATGTTGCTATCGTTCAGGGTGAGGGTACCACGTAGGGTGATGCGGCTGGTGCTGTACTTGACCGGCTCGGTGGCGGTCACCTCCATCACGGTCTCCGGACCTGCGCCCCCGCAAAAGAAGCACATGTTGTATGGGTAGGCGCTGAAGACGAATTCATTGTGGCTTTTGTAGCCTTCGACCGGTACGATGTAGCCGCTGATTTCAATGGTCTTACCCGCCATGGCCCTGATGTCCTCGCCGAAGACGGGCACGTCGACCTTAAAGCCGAGCAGTTCGTCGTACTTCTTTTCGTAGGTCACCTTAGCCAAATCCTGCCAGGTGGAGGCAGCGGCCGACTGGGAAAAAAGACCCGTAGTGAGTAAAAACAGCCCGGTAAAGAGTAGATAGCGCATAGCAGCAAGGTTGAGGAGACTAGACAAAAATAACGCCGCCAGAGCCGGTAAAGCTGTGAACGAGTCGTTAAAAGGGCAACACCTACGGTCGGCTACCAGCCCCCACCGGCTCCCCCGCCACCAAAACCACCACCCCCGAAGCCACCAAATCCGCCGCCGCCGCCGAAGCCGCCGCCCCCACTAAAACCACCGCCGCCACCGCCACCGAAGCCGCCGGGCAGGATGAACCAGCCACCGCCCCGCCGCCGCCGCCGTGGATTGCGCTCGTCGTAGCGGCCATCCCGCCAGTAGCCACCGTCATCATCGTCGTCATCATCGTGGCGATTGCCGAAGCGGTTAAGTAGCATGAAGATGAAGAAGATGAATATAAAAATGAAGATGGGCGGGATACCCGGAGTGGCGGCCGGTTCAGTATCATCAGCCGTGTACTCGCCCCGACCGGCGTCCATGATGGCCTGCACCGCCCCGGTAATGCCAGCGTAGTAGTTGCCCTGCCGGAAGGCCGGCGTCATGATGTTGCGGATGATGCGGCCGGCGCGGGCGTCGTTGAGGAAACCCTCGGCACCGTAGCCGGTCTGGATGAAGATCTTGCGGTCGTCTTTGGCCACGTAGACTAGTACCCCGTTGTCCTTCTGCTCCGATCCACCGATGCCCCACTCTACGGCAATGGCCAGGCTGCGATCAAAGGCAGCCTCCCCCTGTAGGGAGGTCTCGGTGACTACGGCGATCTGCGTCGAGGTCTCGCGAGCGTAGGCGTTCAGGGCTTGCGTCAGTTGGTTCTCTTCCGCAGGAGTGAGTAGATCAGCGTAGTCATTGACTAGCTGATTGCTGTTCGGGGGCACGGCGGGCTGGGCGGCCAGCAGAATAGAGAGCAAGCACAGCACCACAACCGCCAACCAGCGCTGGGGGCGGAAAAGCGGGGGGGATGTGGCGGGGTAAGTCAAGCTTATTTATTGTAGCTGATCGCGTTGGGTAGCTCGTTAACGTCGTCGGATTGGTAGGGAAAGTACTGCTTGAGCTTGGTGCCGATCTGCTCGATAACCTTTTCGATGCCGGTAGCAAACTCCCCCTGCTTGAAGTGCTGTTGCATCAGGTCGCGCTCCGTATCCCAGAAGTCTTTCGGCACCACCTTGTTGATGCCCTCATCTCCAATGATGGCAAACTCACGGCGGTCGACGGCCAGGAGGATGAGCACACCATTGCGGTCCTGGGTCTTCTCCATACCGAGCTCCCGGAAAGTGCGGGTAGCTACCTCCAGGGCGGGCCTGCGGGCACCGACCTCTACGTGCACCCGGATCTCTCCAGAGGTAGCCAGCTCAGCAGCTTGAATAGCGGCGACAATGGTGGCCTCCTCCTCCTTGTTGAAGAAACGGACCACTAGAATTCGACCGTCGGGGCGTTCTGCGCACCGGCCTCGGACTGGAACTGTGGCTTCTGGTCAAAGCCGAATACGCCGGCGAAGAGCGCACCGGGGAAGCGCCGCACCTTAATGTTGTAGTCCGTAGCGGCCTCGTTAAAACGGCTGCGGGCGGTGGCAATGCGGTTTTCGGTACCAGCTAGCTCGTCCTGTAGGGCCTGAAACTGCTGGTTGGATTGGAGCTGGGGGTAGGCCTCGGCGGTGGCCAGTAGGCGACCGAGCCCCTGACTCACCTGCGCCTGAGCGGCCTGGAACTGCGCCAAATTCTCCTCGGTAAGGTCGTCGGCGTCGATGTTAATGGAGGTGGCGCGGGCGCGGGCCTCGGTAACCTCTGTGAGCGTACCCCGCTCGAACTCGGCGGCGCCCTTGACGGTGTTGACCAGGTTGGGGATGAGGTCGGCACGGCGCTGGTACTGCGTCTCTACGTCCGACCAGACCCGTTCGACATTCTCTTCAGAATTGACGAAGCCGTTGTAGCTGGAGCAGCCCGCGATGAGCAGGATGGCCAGGATACCTACGACTACGGCCAGGGTGGAAAAGGATCTCATGGATTGCTGTTTTGTTGAAAGTCCGCCAGGATAACATCTGCCGTGGCGGGAATGGTGATATGTTCGTCGAGCCGTAACCTGAGTTGGTCGTTATTCAGGCCGGTTGCCTCTAGGTAACCCGTCAGTCTTCGTAGCAGTTCGCGTTGGAGTTGCTCCCGTAGCCAGAGGACGCGCTGCTCGCCCCGCCGCTGCAGGATGTGATCGTGCTGTTGCTCCCGGTAGCGCTGCATCCGGTCTGCCACCTTCCCCACTCCGGTACCGGTCAGCGCACTGGCGGTAGCTACTTCTACGGTCCAGCCATCCGGGCGCGCAGGGGCCAAGTGCAGACTCCGACGCAGCTCGGCCGCCGCCAAACGTGCCTCCTTGGGTAAGCTATCGGCCTTATTAACTACCAGGTGATCGGCCAGCTCCAGAATACCCCGCTTGATGCCCTGTAGCTCATCTCCACTTGCGGGCTGGGCAAGTAGCAGGAAGGCATCCGTCATGCTATGCACCTGCCATTCCGACTGCCCCACCCCCACGGTCTCGACGATGACGTAATCGTAGCCCGCCGCCTCGCACAGCAGCACCACCGCCCGGCTGGCCGGCCCCACCCCACCGAGTTCCCCGGCGTTCGGGCTGGGGCGGATGTACACCTCCGGCAGGCGGGTGAGTAGCTCCATGCGGGTCTTATCGCCCAGGATGCTGCCGCCGCTCAGACTACTCGTAGGGTCGATGGCCAGCACGGCCAGACGGTGGCCCCGCCGGACCAGCTCCTGCCCGTAGGCCTCGATGAAGGTGGATTTGCCCACCCCGGGGGTGCCGCTGATGCCGAGGCGGAAGGTGGGCCGGGGCGGCGTGTACCGTTCGGCCAGGGCAATGAGTTCCGCGGCGGGAGCTAGGTCTTCGGGGCGGCTGCTTTCTACCAGGGTGATGGCGCGGCCTAGGGCGCGGCGGTGGTGGGGGGAGGTGAGGGCGGCGAAGAGCTTAGTGGGAAGCATAGCATAAAGGTAGCTAGCCTCGTCGGCCGGTTAAAGATTACCTAAAGCAGGATATGAAGTCGCAAAATGGAGGCTCCCGGCGGTTCCTTAGCGTACCGGCCACCCCGCCGCACCGATCGCTTCATCTCCGTTTTACCGGTAATGCGCGAGTCTGCCCCGGGCGGCGTGGGTGTCCGGCTTTACGCTCAGGCCGGCAGGTGGAAGAGCCTGCGGAAGTCGTCGAGCTGTTTCGGGTTACCGACTACAATGAAGCTGCCTTCGGACCTCAGTACGGTATCCGGACCGGGATTGACCTGGTACTTGCCGCCCTGTAGCCGGTGACCGATGATATTGACGCCGGTAGTAGAGCGCAGATTCAGTTCCATGATAGGTTTGCCACGATATTTGTCCGGCAGTTGGTCGTAACGTAGCTCCTCGAAGCCGATGTCGGCCGAGAGCTCATTGGTAATGAAGCTGAAGAATTCTACCGCCCCCGGCTTCGAGATCAAGGTAGCCATGTAAAAGCCGCCGATCTGCTCGGGCATGATCACATGACTGGCCCCGGCCTTCATCATCTTCTGGCGGCCGCGTAGCTCCTTGGCGCGACTCACGATACGTAGAGCTGGATTCAAATCCTTGGAGGAGAGCACGATGAACAAGTTATCGCTATCATCATTAAGCGCCGTGATCAGGGAGCTGGCCCGCTCAATACCCGCCGCGAAGAGCGCATCGTCGTGGGTAGCATCATCGATCACGTAGAGGATATCCTCGTCCTCTTCGATCAGGTCGGCCAGCTTCTCCTCGTTCTGCTCCACAATTACGTAGGGGTGGTCATGTAGCCGTAGGTGGCTCACAATCTCGCGGCCGTACTTGCCGTAACCACACACGATAGTATGGCCGCTCATCTTCCCGATCTTCGCCTGGATCCGGTTATACTGCATGGTCTCGAAGAGTTTACCGTCAATAACGTAATACGAAAAGGCCGCCAGCACGTAGGCCACAATACCAATATTAAACACCACCAGCGCCGACACAAAGAGCCGCCCCGCATTGGAAAGCGGCTGCACCTCCCCGAAGCCCACCGTCGAGATCGTGATCACCGACATGTAGAAGGCATCGATCAGTGTGTACCCCTCGATGAGCATCAGCCCCACCGTACCCACCGCCATGGTGACCAGTAGTAGTAGTAAGGCCAGGCGCAGGTCCAACGCATTGGAGGTAAAGCGGAAACGCATCATTCCTTAGTTCGGTAGTAGGTAGTCTGGGCGGCGGAGGCCGAAAGCTACCGATTAAATTCTCCGCACCTTATGCAGACCCAGCTTTGCTGGGGTAGACCCCTCGCTGGCGCGTTTGGGGGTAGACCGCTGCGCGGGTAGAGCTACCGCATGTCATGCCTGCGAGCCGAGTCTAACCCGTAGGGTCTACCCGCAACGCGGTCTATACCCGAACGCGTAAGCGAGGGTTCTACCCGGCCGAAGGCCGGTCTACCTCACCTGCCCGTCCCCCCGCACCAGCCACTTATAGCTCGTCAGCGCCGCCAGCCCCATAGGGCCCCGCGCGTGCAGCTTCTGGGTGCTGATACCGATCTCCGCCCCCAGCTCAAACTGCCCTCCGTCGGTAAAGGCAGTGCTGGTATTGACGTACACTACGGCTGCGTCAATCTCGCGCAGGTAACGGGCTTGGTTGATCTCGTTGTCGCTCACGATGCTCTCGCTGTGGCGGCTACCGTAGCGGCTCACATGGGCGATGGCCGCATCGATGTCATCGACCACCTTGATAGAAAGAGCCATACGCAGGAACTCCGTGCCGAACGCTTCTACCGTAGCGCGGTGCAGTAATTCGCCAGGATAATGACCTTCGAGTTGAGCGTAGGCGAGCTTATCGGCGTAGACCTCGCAGTGGTAGGTAGTAGCCAGATCGGCTAGCAGGTCGTGCAGGTCGGCTAGGTGCGAACGGTGTAGCAGCAGGCAGTCCAGCGCGTTGCAGACACTTACGCGGCGGGCCTTGGCGTTGGTGATGATGGCGCGCGCCCAGTCCAGATTGGCCTGCTCGTC